>JBKJTD010000235.1:0-12987 GCA_046590915.1 Vicinamibacterales bacterium | reverse complement strand
GCAATGCGCGCATCGGTGCTCGCTACGGCATCAACCAGGAAGTCCATCTTGCCGGTCGACGCGCCGGATTCTTCGTCACCGGTCGGCGCCTTGATGGAACCACGCACCGCAAACGCCATCGGACCGCCATCGGCCTGTGACAGCAGGTTCACCTTCGCGCCGACCCGGAGGTCGCCGCGTTTGTTGCCCGACCACTGCTGGCGGACGAACGGGTGTTCGTTGACGATACCGCCACCGGTGCCTTCCGTTGTGGTGGTGAAGAGCGGACGCGAGTCGCGGTCGATGCGCGTCACGGCCGTCCAGCTGCCGAAGATCTCGGCGCGATTGCCAAGGCCGAAGGCTACTGACACGGGCCAGTTCGAGATGTCGGTGTAGCCCTGACCGTCATCCCTGTTGGCCCGATAGAGGCTCAGCGAAAACTTGCGGTTGGGAAGTACTTCGGCGGTTGGCAAAAACCACAAGCCGGTGTCGCCGTTGACGGAGACGGTCGCCTTGCGGGTTTCAGTAGAGGCTGGACGAGCCTCCTGCATGGTCGCAGTAGCAGGCTGCTGCGCATGGGCCAACGGCACCACGCCTAGCAGGACAAAAGCGGACAAAACAACGTGACGCATAGATTGAACCTTTCAGTCGCCGGCCGGTAGTGGCGACGATATGACATTGATACTGAGGGACAGGGTAACTTGGTTGCTGTACCGTTCGGAACATTGTGGCCCAAAAGGTCAGTCTTTGGTGCGATTGTCAGTCTTTGGTGCGATCTCGGATGGTGATGAGCGTTTCACCAGGGCGGATGAGCCCCAGATTTCGGCGTGCTGCCTCTTCAAGCGCCTGCGGGTCGTGTTTCATGCGCCGGGCATCCTCGGCCAGGCGCGCATTCTCCACCCGAACCGCGTGGAGGGCCGCCTCATATTGCCGCTGCTCCTGACGCGCCTGGATCGTCGCCAGGTAGCCGCGTTCACCAAACAGGGCGTTGACCATCAGCACGCCGGAGACCACCAAAAGGGCGTAGCGGAACAGCCGCCGACGGCGGTCACGCACCTCCGGCGCCGACGGGCGCAGACGCTTCCGTTCGCGCAACCGCGAGGCGGTGACTTGGGGCTCGTCTGGCAGTTCCGGCAGCTCGTGTGCGGTCGTCATCATGGCGTGGTGTGAGGTCGTGGCACTGGTTGTACCAAGATTTCGGCAGCTGTACAAGCGCAAAATAGGGCCATGACTGATGTGGTGCTGGTACTCACGACATTTCCCCATGAATTTGATCAACCCAGCCTCCAGCGTTTTATTGAGGGACTGGTGTCGTCAGGCCTCGCCGGCTGCGTCAGCGTGATGCCGGGGATGGAGTCGACGTATCGATGGGAGGGGAAGCTGAACGTCGCGCGCGAAAATCAGATCCTAATCAAGACCACCGCCGACAAGGTGGAAGCGCTGCAGTCGGCCCTTACTGCCGCCCATCCGTACGACCTTCCGGAATTTCTGGTCGTACCCGTGACGGGCGGCAGCGCGGACTATCTTGCCTGGGTGCGGGGGTGACCGCACGGTCGAGTTAGTGCTTGCGCAGGTGCATATACCCAATCGAGGTCAGCATCAGCGCCAACAGGATGAGGAACATTTGCGGCATGGTCGGTACCGCCGTCGTGATGACAACGGTAAAGGCGCGGTCGACGCTGCAGGTGTTGGCATCGGTTGCCCGGATAGTGAACGTGTTTGACCCGTTGGTGGTCGGCGTTCCTGAAATCAGCCCCAGGCCACCGGCCATCGACAGCGTCACACCCGCCGGCAGCGCCCCTGCAACCACGCTGTATGTGTAGGGACCGGTGCCGCCACTGGCCGTCAGCGTCTGGCTGAACGGCTGACCCACGAGCCCATTCTCAATCGTCGAGGGGGCCAGGGTAATCGCGGGGCAGACCGGGGCCGCCGTGACCACCAACGACGCGGTGGCCGGAGCAGCATTGTTGCCCGCCGATGTCTGCAAGGCTCCTGCAGGGATCGTATTGACGTAGGTGCCGACCACCGGCGCTGTCACCGTCACGGTGATGGTGCAGGTCCCGGCGGGCAGCGTACTGCCACTGGCGAGTGAGACCGTTGACCCGCCAGCCGTTGCGCTGGCGGTGCCGCCGCACGTGGTCGATACACCGGGTGTTGGTGCGACGACGACGCCGGCGGGCAGCGTGTCGGTGAACACCGACGTCAACGACGACGCTGCCCCGTTCGCATTGTTCAGCGAGATCGTCAACCGCGATGTGCTACCAGCGATGATGCTCGTTGGCAGAAAGGCCTTCGTGATGGACGGTGCCAGTAGGGGGTCGCTGCAGCCGCCAATGGTGTTTCCGCCCACGGTCAGCGTCGATGCGCCAGTGGCGCCGAGACCGCTCAACAGGCGCCCCACCACGTTGCCGCTGCCCACAGTGATGCTCGCGTCGGCAAGCACGGTACCCATGAACGACGTTCCGTTGAGCGTCGCCGATGTGCCGACGCGCCAATACACGTTGCACGGATTAGCGCTGCCCAGCACGGCAGAGCTGACGTTCATCGTCAGCGTGCTGGCCACATTGAAGATGAAAATGCCCGCGCCGTTCAGCGTCAGCGTGGTGGACGCCGGCAGATTGGCGGCGCCGAGGCTGTAGACACCAGGTGTGAACGTGGCGTTCAGGTTGTCGCCGGCGACCGGCGTGCCACCTTGAGCCGCGAGCATGTTGTACGCGCTGCGTGCGTCGCCCTGCGCCTGCTGTACCGTCGCGTTCGCGGTGGTGTGCAAGGTGAACCCTGGCGCGACAGTGGAGGGCGGAAAATTCGAAATGGACGCGGTGGGAAATGAACCCACGCTGCCATTGACCACGGTGCCCGATCCCGCTGAACCGGTGACCGCCGAGTTGCCCAGCAGTGCAAAGCCGGACGCGGTGCCGAGCGACGGGGCTGTCTGGGCAAACAGGAAGGATTGGGAGATCGCGAGTGCGCACACTCCAACGACCGACATCAGGATGAAAGGTCGTGAGAAGCGTCGGATAGTGGTCATATGTTCAGTGACTCTAGGCGGGGGCGGGTCGAAATGCTGTACTCTTCTGAACAGATATTGATATAAACGGCCTCTACGCTCACTTCTGGATAATGATCATCCTCGACCAGCCCACCCTGTATTCAGCTGACCTGACGAGATGTTCGCTGCTCCCGTCGCTCACGCCGGCACACATCACCGCCATGTTCGGATGGATCCTCGAAGAATCCGGCGCGACAATCGTGCGCGGGGTGGCGCATGACTTCCCTGTGACGGGCCTCACAAGCGTCTTGATACTCACAGAGTCGCATGCCGTCCTTCATACGTGGCCCGAAAGCGGCACTGTTCACCTCGATATCTTTTCCTGCTCGCCCCGCCTCAACAGCCTTGCCGCGATCGCTGAACTAGGGGAAGCTCTCGGCGCCGAAACCGTGGCTGTCCAGGAGGTGCCGCGTGCCGACGGACATCGGCGCCTCGCAGCCGCGAGTGCATAGCGCAAAAAAATATGTGGTGTGGGCGACCACGACCGCGTTTGGGCTGTTTGGCCTACTGCGATTGCCCTGGGTCGAGACCCAGCTCATCCTGCCTCTCACGCGACTCCAAGGCGATCTGGCGGCTGCGGCATTTCAGACGCCGGCGGCACCGATTTCGGTAACCCTCGCGTGCAGCGGAACCGAAGTGATCGCGATGTGTCTTGGGGCGATCCTGGCGTATCCGGTGTCCTGGCGCCTGCGGTTGAGTGGGGCAGCGCTGATCGTGCTCGGCATTCTGGGCCTCAACACCGTGCGCATCGGTACCCTGGGTCTGGCGTCTGGAGACCCACAGTGGTTCAACGCCCTGCACTTGTACCTCTGGCCAGCCGGCCTCATCCTCGCCACGTCGGGAGCCGTCTTTGTCTGGATGCGGCACGCGGATGAGTCGGCGGCGGGGACGTGGGCTCCCTCCTGGCGATTTGTCGCCCTGGCGCTGGTGCTGCTGGCACTGTCGGCACTGGCGGCTCCGTCGTACATCGACAGCGCCGCGGTGTATGGGGTCGGCAGGCTGATCGCACACGCCGGTGCGATGACCCTGGCTGTGTTCGGCGGGGAGGCGTCTGCCACCGGCAATGTCTTGTGGACCGCGCGAGGCGGATTCTCGGTGACCGGAGACTGCGTCGCGACACCGTTGCTGCCGCTGTATGTGGCAGCCGTCTGGACCTACGCAGCCGACTGGCGACGACGACTGTTGGGCACGGCGATGGCGGTTCCGATCTTCTTCGTATTGGGCGTCGTGCGATTGTTATTGGTCGCACTGCCACAGTCGATCGCACCGAGTCCCGAGTTTGCCTCCCACGCCTTTTATCAGGTCGTACTCGCAGGGGTCGCCATTACGCTCGCCGGGCGCTGGCGACATGGCCCGCGCAAGGCTGCGGGCCCGGTCGCAGCCGCGATGGTCGCCGCAGTGCTGTTTCTTGCCGTGGCCGGCGACACCTATGCGCGCACGGTCATGCTGCCTGTCGCCGGGCCGCTGATCGATCCTCAGGCGGCACTCGCATTCCTGCCTCCGTTTCAGATCGCTGTGTACCTCGCGTTGTGGCTCGCGGCCGGGCGGGGGTGTGCCCGTCTGCCACTCGCCCTGGGCCTCGCACTGTTGATCATCACGCACCTGCTGGGCGCGTGGTGGCTGACCATGCACGAGGTGCCGGAACTGCTGGCCAATCGGGTGGCGCTTGTACGCGCCTGGGCGCTGGCTGGCCCACTGCTGCTGTGCTTCGCGCTGATGCGTGGGCTGAACCCGTTCACGAGAACGTCGAAAACCGTGCGAAACAGCACAGTTTCACCAGCACCGCCCCAATAGCCTGACTGGATGCTTAAACGCCGCCCATCTCCCCCGAAGAGTGCCATACTGCGCCGAGGGAAACCCGTGGCCACCAAAGCGCTGATCAAACCTATCACCAAGGCTTTTGATGTCGAGACCATGCTGGCCTCGACGTGTGGCCGACTCAAGGTCGTCAACTACAAAAAAGGGCAGACGATCTTCGCGCAGGGAGACACCGCTGACGACGTGCGCTATCTGCAGAAGGGGTCAATCAAGTTGTCGGTATTGTCGCGTATCGGCAAGGAAGCTGTGGTCGCGATCCTCACCCCGGGCGACTTCTTCGGCGAGGGAGTGCTGGCCGGTCAGATGCTCCGGATTGGATCCGCGACGGCCGTCTCGGCGTGCAGCGTAGCGGTGATCAACACGGACGTCATGAGCAGTCTCCTGCAGGGCGAACCCTCCTTCGCCGCGCGTTTTCTGTCGCACATGCTGGGCAGGAACATCCGCATTGAAGCCGATCTCGTCGATCAACTCTTCAATTCCAGCGAAAAACGGCTGGCACGGACACTGCTACTCCTGGCGAGGTATGGCCAGGTGAACCCTCAGCGCAACATTCCCCGGATTTCCCAGGAAACACTTGCCGAGATGATCGGTACGACCCGGTCCCGCGTGAACTTCTTCATGAACAAGTTCCGCAAGCTCGGCTTGATCGAATACAACGGCACGCTGAAGATCAACGCGTCGCTGTTGAGTGTGGTCTTGCACGACTAGTCACGATTGCCGAAGCTGAATGCTTCGGCCCCCCCGCGACGCATGGCTCGATGAGGCCGGGCATGCCCCGGCTGCACCGAGGGTGTTAGATCGGGTTTCTGCCCTGGATGACGCGCAGCAGAACAACGATGACCGCGATGACCAGCAGCAGGTGGATCAGGCCTCCACCGATTGACATGCTGAATCCGAGCAGCCACAGAACGACGAGGACGACGATAAGTGTGGTTAACATGGAGGCAATCGTAGTGTGTGCGGCCAAACCGGCCTGTCCACAACAGTACAGCCCCGGCCACTCACTCGCCCCCATGCTCTCTCACATGAAAGCTATTGGCATCGTCCTTATCGTGCTTGGTATCCTGGGCCTCATCTATCAGGGGGTGACGTACACCACCCGTGAGAAGGTGATCGACATCGGCCCGATTGAAGCCACGGCAGAAACCGAAAAAAACTTCCCGATTCCTCCAATTGCCAGTGGCGCGGCCTTGCTCGTCGGACTGGTGCTGGTGGTCGCAGACAAGCGCCGCGCCTGAACGAGCGCGCGGCCGGTCCGGGTTACGACAGTGCCTGCCTCAGGTCGTCCTTGAGGTCGTCAATGTGCTCGACGCCTGCCGAGATACGGATCAGGCTGTCGCTGAGTCCTATTTTTGCCCGCCGCTCCGGGGGCACAGACGCGTGAGTCATCGAGGCCGGGTGACAGACCAGCGTCTCGACGCCACCCAGACTCTCGGCCAAGGCCATCAAGCGGAACTTGTTGAGCACGACCCGTGCGGCTTCGAGTGAACCCATTTCGAACGACAACATGCCGCCGCAACCGTGGGGCATCTGCCGGCACGCAAGGTCGTATTGCGGATGGCTCTTCAACCCGGGATAGATGACCTTTGTGACGCTCGGCTGTTCGGACAAAAATTCCGCCAGCGCCATGCCGTTGGCCGTGTGCTGCGCCATCCGGAGGGGGAGTGTCTTGGTGCCGCGCAAGATCAGGGACGAGTCCATCGGACTCAGGATCGCGCCGGCCGAATTCTGAATGAACTTCAACCACTCGATGTGCTCGTCCCGGACCGCAATCACGACCCCGCCGATCGAGTCACTGTGTCCGTTGAGGTATTTGGTGGTGCTGTGCACGACCAGGTCTGCCCCCAGTTCGATGGGGCGCTGCAGGCAGGGGCTCGCAAACGTGTTGTCCACCACCAGGAACGCGCCGTGTCTGTGAGCGATCTCGGCTGAAGCCGCGATGTCGGTCAGTCGCAGGACGGGGTTGGTCGGCGTCTCGATGAACACCATTTTGGTGGCGGGCGTCATCGCCGCCTCGATTGCCTTCGGGTCCGACGTATCCACGAAGCTGAAGGTCATGCCCATCCGTGTCATGACCTTGTCAAACAGCCTGAACGTGCCGCCGTAGGTATTGTCGGTGACGATGGCGTGGTCGCCGGCCGACAGGCGGGTGACGATGGCGTGGATGGCCGACATGCCGGACGCAAACGCAAACGCCGCCTTGCCGCCCTCAATCGCCGCGAGGTTGGCTTCCAGCGACGCACGCGTCGGGTTCTGCGTCCGTGCGTATTCGTATCCCTTGTGCTGACCCAATGCGTCCTGCACGTATGTGGACGTCTGATAGATCGGCGTGATGATGGCGCCGGTCGTGGGATCAGGGCGTTGACCGGCGTGCAGACAGATGGTTTCGAACCGTGCGTTCGGCGGAAGCGTCATAGTGCATGCACGATAGTCTGTTATCATCCAACTTTCAATTTCGGATGGCTCCCGACCACCCCTCTCCGCGCCATCGTCCTGCGCCCGCCCCGGTACAGATGAATCCGTTACGGACCCTGCCAGGGCGGCTGTTCCTGTTGTGTGCAGGGTCGCTGGCGATCTTGTGGCTCGTGCAACAGTTCACGGTGCTGCCGACGCCGGTGGAGGCCTTCCGCAAAGTTGTGTCACTGGGCACGCGCATTTCTCTTCTGTGGCTCGCTGCGCAATTTTTTGTCCGGAATCGCACTGGCTTTCTCTGGCGGGTGCGGCGGAAGCTGATCCTCTCTTACGTCTTCCTCGGGTTTGTCCCGGTGGTCCTCATTGCGCTGTTTGTGCTGGTCGCCGGATTCATCCTCCACGCCAACATCTCCGGCTACCTCTTCCGCGAAGGCCTGAACGACATCGTCGAGGACGTGGAGCTTGTGGCAACGACGTCGGCCACCGAGATGATCGCGTTTGCGCCGTCGGACGGCGCCGGCACTCTGGGCAACACGGCAGTGTTGGCCTCGGTCGCGATCCTGAACCGGCAGTATGAGTTACTCGGCGCGCAGTACCCCGGGATGTCGCTCGCGTTGGTGCCGGTGGAGCAGTTCAACGGCGCGCAGCGCAGGCCTTCGACGGTGGTCACCCGTGCCGGCAAATGGGGGCACATGGGCCCTCCCAGCTTCGCTCCGGAATGGGTGGCCGCGCGCGGTTTCCGCGGCCTGCTCACAATGGTCCCCGAAGGCATTGCGCCGGAGGATTCGGACGCGGAACGGCTCTTGATACGCAGCGCGGTGCCGCTCAAGTCCGGCAAACATGTGGTCATTGTCGACCTGCCGGTGGACACCGACATTTCCTCCCGACTGGATTTACAGACCTATGTGCGGATGACCGGCGTCGGTGTGCGTGCCAACAGCGATGCCCGTCCGGAGACGGGCAATGTGTCCGGGGTCATGAACGGTCCGGTTGGCAACGTGGAGGACCCTGAACCGTGGTGGGCGGGTGTTTTCAGACGGACCGTGTATCGAACGGAGTTTGCGGACTGGCGAACCGGGACGCCGGGTTTTGCCGAGATCAGTCTGGATGCGCCGTTGACGGAAGTCTACCAACGGATGTCGTCTTCGGCCGCCGGCGAGCGGCAGGAACTGGTGATTCTGTTTGCGCTGCTCGGCAGTCTGCTGCTCATCGTCCAAGGCGTCGCACTGTTTTTTGGTGTCGGCCTCGGCCGGCAGATCACGTCGGCCATTCACGAGTTGTTCCAGGGCACCCAGCGCGTGCAGCAGGGCGACTTCACCCACCGGATCAAAACCGAGTCCGACGATCAGCTTGGTGCGCTCGGCAACCAGTTCAACCTGATGAGCGCAAGCATCGAGCACCTGTTGCACGTGCAGCGTGAAAAGCAGCGACTCGATGACGAACTCCGCATCGCCCACGAAATTCAGACGTCGCTGCTGCCCGACAGACCGCCCTCGTACCCCGGCTTGAGCATTGCCGACTTGTGCGTGCCCGCACGTGAGGTGGGCGGCGACTATTACGACTTCTTCGAACTTGGCCCGCGCCAACTTGGCGTGCTGGTGGCGGACGTCTCAGGCAAGGGCACGTCGGCGGCGTTGTACATGGCTGAGCTCAAAGGCCTGATGCTCGCGCTCAGTCACGAAGAGCGTTCGCCGAAAAAGCTCCTGACGCGCGTGAACCATCTGCTGGCTGACCACCTGGACAACCGCAGCTTCATCACGATGACGTACGGCGTGATTGATCTCGATGCCCGGACGCTCACGCATGCGCGCGCCGGCCACACGCCGCTCATCGTCGTGTCCACACGGTGTGATGATGTGGCGGAGGTGATTGTGCCCAATGGCATGGTGCTCGGCCTGCGTCTGCCGGGGGCGGCGGATCGCTTCGAGTCATTGCTTGAAGAGCACACGATGCCGCTCGACCCCGGCGACGTCATCGTGTTCTACACCGACGGCATCACCGAAGCGATGAACATGGAGGGAGACTTGTTCAGCGACGAATCATTGGCCAAGGTCGTCTGCAGCCATCGCACACTCGACGCGACCGGCATTCGCGAGCGTGTGCTCCGCGACGTCCATGCGTTTGTCGGCGACGCCGAACCGCACGACGATATGACCATGGTGATTGTGAAGGTGGAACCATGATCAATGGGCCAATGAGGCAATGGGGCAATGGGCCAATGAAGAGCATTGCGGCACTCTGCATTCATTGGCTCATTGCCCCATTGGCCCATTGCCTCATTGTCAGGGTATGTGCCAATGAGTAAGGGCGTGTTCAGAAGTCATCTGTCGATTGAGGTCGAGGTGGTGCGCGGGTTGCTCGCGGCTCACGGTTTGCCGGCGCAGGTGTCGTCCACGCTCGCGCCCGGATTGTTTCCGTTGCGCTTCGGAGGCCAGGCCGGATTCACGGTCACGGTCGCTGACGGACACGCCGACCGCGCGGTCGCACTCATTGCCAGCCATCTGGACGAAGCCGCCGCCGCCGAGGTGCGTCGTCTGGGCGAGAACATGGGGCCGCTGCAGGATCGCATCGGTTATCACTTCCGGGATCTCGGACTGCTCGAACATGCACTGACACATCGATCCCGCGCTCACGAGGACGCGTCGGGAGGGGTCATCGACAACGAGTCGCTGGAATTCCTCGGCGATGCGGTGCTCGGATTTGTGATCGCGGACATGTTGTTCCAACGTTTTCCCACCCACAGCGAAGGGTACAAGTCGAAGATCAAGGCGTCGATCGTGTCGACCGTGTCTCTCGCGAGACTCGCCGGCGGCATTGAGCTCGGCCGGTATCTGCTCCTGGGACGCGGCGAAGAAAAAACCGGCGGCCGAGGCAAACACGCGATCCTCGCCGACTGTTTCGAAGCCCTCATCGCCGCGATTTACCTCGACGGTGGCGTCGATGCCGCGCGCAGGTTCATCGTCTCCATCTTCGGTCCGCTCATCACCTCTGGCGGCGATCAGGTTGCGGAAGCGTCGTTCACAGACGACTGGAAATCAGCGCTGCAGGAATGGCTGCAAGCCAACGACCGCGGGCTGCCGGTGTATCAGGTCGCCGCCGTGGATGGGCCCGATCACCGGAGGCGGTTCGACGTCGAGGTGCTCGTGGGCGGCGTGTCGGTGGGGCGCGCGCAAGGGCGGTCGAAAAAAGATGGCGAGCAGCAGGCCGCAAAAATGGCGCTCGCGATCTTGAAGAGCGGGGACACGGCCGTCAGTCCATTTCGATAATCCCAGACCGGTCCCCAACCGCCACCGGAGTCTTGGTCTCCACCACAGCGTCGAGTTCGGGAACCGACGCCGTTGCCGTCCCACTCGAAAAATGTTCAACCTCACGGGCCACATCGTCGCTGGTGGGCGGTACCGGTTGTGCGTGCAGGCGGACGAAAAGGCGAAGCAGGGGATCGGCAAACGTGTACCGCTTGCGTTGCATGGTGACCAAATCCACGTCCTCAAGCCAGGAGAGGTAGTCCTTGGTCGAGCCGGGGGTGCGGTGCAGGCGCTGGCTGATCTCGGTGAGCGTCAAGGCCTCCTGTTCGGCCAGCACACCCAGGATCGCCTTGAGTGCGCCGTAGCCGCGCGCGCGGTGGAGGCGAAACTCGTAGCTCTCACGACATCGCGCTGTCATCGCGCCGTCGGGCGCGATGGCGGCCATCAGCGCCAGACGGGCATTCCGTCGGTGGGCAGGTTGTGCGAGCACGGCATCCACCAGCAGGCGCGCGTACCCGGCGCGCCCACCGGCCAGGGCCGCCACCTCAGCCGCCAGCGCCGGGGGCCACGCGCCGTCGTCACTGGCCAGCGCGAGGAGGTTGACCTCATCGGAACCAAGCGGAGGCATGTGCACCACTTCAAACCGCGCGGGCGCGTCTCGCAACAGGCGGTGTGCGCGTGAGGTGAATCGTGACGCGAGCACAAACGCGTTGGGACTGGCGGCGAGGCGCGTGACAATGTCGCGCTGGACGTGGCGGAGGCCGGGGAAACTTTCGAACGTGCGGACGTCCTGAATTTCGTCGATGAGAAACGTCACCGGCCCTTGTGAGTCTGCCGTGGCCCGCGCAAAATACTGCGTGAGTCCATCGAATGCCGCCTTCGCGTTGGCCGGGACCGCCGTGGCGCTTGTGGCATGCACCGATGCCGGTGCCGAACTCACAACCGCCGCAAGACAGCGCTCGGGTGTCGTCGCGGCGGCGGCAAAATCGATGTACTGGGCGCGGTCCGCGCCAAAAAATGACTGGAGCCGCAACAACAAGGACGTGCGGCCGGCCGCGCACCCTCCAAGGACCACCGGGATGCGCCCGGCATCGAGCGATTCCAGGACGCGTCGTTCGAGTGCGGGACGTTCAACAATCACGAGCGGGACTCCATCGGCAGGTCGATCCCGCGAGCGTGCGCGGTGGCAATCGCAGTCGGGTAGCCGGCATCCACATGCCGCACGACACCCATGCCGGGGTCGCAGGTGAGTACGCGCGACAACTTGTCGTCGGCGTCGGCCGTGCCGTCAGCGACGACGACCATGCCGGCATGTATCGAATACCCGATGCCAACGCCGCCACCGTGATGCACGGAGACCCACGTCGCGCCTGACGACGCGTTGAGCAGTGCGTTGAGAATCGGCCAGTCGGCGATCGCATCACTGCCGTCGCGCATCGCTTCGGTCTCGCGATTGGGAGACGCCACCGATCCCGCGTCGAGATGATCGCGGCCAATGACGATGGGCGCGGAGACGACTCCGCGACGTACGAGGTCGTTGAGCGCGAGTCCGAACTTCGCGCGATCGCCGTAACCGAGCCAGAAGATGCGCGCGGGCAGTCCCTGAAACGCGACGCGTTCACGCGCCATTGTGATCCAGCGGCACAACGGCTCGTCGTGCGCAAACATCTGCAGTGCGAGCTCATCTGTGGCAGCGATGTCGGCCGGCTCGCCTGAGAGCGCGGCCCATCGGAACGGGCCCTTCCCTTCGCAGAAGAGGGGGCGCACATACTCGGGAACAAACCCCGGAATGGTGAACGCGTCCGTCACACCTGCCAGCTCGGCCTGCGCACGGATGTTGTTGCCGTAATCAAACGTGACCGCACCGCGGTCCTGCATCGTGCGCATCGCGCGCACGTGAGTGGCCATCGCGGCCATCGAGCGCGTCACGTAGGCTGCGGGGTCGGACGCGCGCAGTGCTGCGGCGGCGGCGAGTGACAGACCGTCCGGCACGTACCCCACCAGTGCGTCGTGCGCCGAGGTCTGATCGGTCAGCACATCGGGCGTGATGCCGCGCGCCACCAACTCCGGAAGGATCTCCGCGGCGTTGCCCTCCAGGCCGATCGAACGCGCCACGCCGTCACGCTGATACTGCGCCGCCCGCGCGAGGGCCTCATCGAGCGAGGTCGTCGCTTCGTCCAGGTACCGCGTCTCGAGTCGGCGCTCAATGCGTGCTGGATCCACTTCGATGACGATGGCGACGCCTTCGTTCATGGTGATGGCGAGCGGCTGCGCGCCACCCATGCCGCCCAGGCCGGCAGTGACGCAGAGGCGGCCACGCAACGTCCCGCCGAAGTGTTTGCGCGCGACCGCGGCGAGTGTTTCGTAGGTGCCCTGCAGGATGCCCTGGGTGCCGATGTAGATCCACGATCCGGCCGTCATCTGGCCGTACATCGTGAGTCCCTTGTCTTCGAGATCGCGGAACTTCGCCCATGTGGCCCAAGC
>JBKJTD010000395.1:0-9935 GCA_046590915.1 Vicinamibacterales bacterium | reverse complement strand
TGAAGATCTCGCGCATACCGGTGCGCACAAAATCAACAATGCCGTGGGGCAGGTCCTGCTCGCGCGTCACATGAACAAGACCCGCGTCGTTGCTGAGACGGGTGCCGGCCAGCATGGCGTGGCCACAGCGACGGCGTGTGCGTTGCTGGGGCTCGAGTGTGTCGTGTACATGGGCGCCGACGACATGGCCAGGCAGGCGCTCAATGTCTTCCGCATGCAGGTCCTGGGCGCCACGGTGGTGTCCGTTGATGGCGGAAGCCGGACGCTCAAAGACGCGATTAATGAAGCCATGCGTGACTGGGTGGCCAATGTGTCGACGACCGCGTATGTGCTGGGGTCGGTCCTGGGGCCACATCCGTACCCGCTGATGGTGCGTGAGTTCCAATCGGTGATTGGCGCAGAGGCCCGCGCGCAGTTGCTGCGCGAGACGGGGCGGCTGCCTGATGCCGTCGTCGCGTGTGTGGGTGGCGGCAGCAATGCGATGGGCATCTTTGACGCGTTCATTGACGACGCCGGCGTCCGGCTCATTGGTGTGGAAGCCGGGGGCCGGAGCATCCGGGACGGGGAACATGCCGCGCGGTTTGCCGGGGGTGTCGCGGGGGTGCTGCACGGCACGCGCAGCCTGCTGCTGCAGGACGCCCATGGCAACATCCTGCCCACCCACTCAGTGTCTGCGGGCCTGGACTATCCGTCGGTCGGCCCCGAGCATGCGTGGTTGGCGTCGACGGGACGCACTGAGTACGCCTGGGCCGATGATGCGGCGGCGTTGCGTGGGTTTACGTGGCTCGCGCGTCAGGAGGGACTGCTGCCGGCCCTCGAGTCCTCACACGCAGCCGCGTGGCTGCAGGCACATCTGTCGACCTTCCCGGCCGGTGCGATAGTCATCCTCAATCTGTCAGGTCGTGGCGACAAGGACATGGACACCGTGCGCACTCTGCTGGCTAATCGCGAGGAGGCCGACGCTTCAGCATCGGCAACAGCATGAGCCGCCTGCAGCCCACATTCGCCTCCCTGCGCGCTCGCAAGGTCGGCGGCCTCGTCGCCTACGTCACTGCCGGCGATCCGGACCTCACGCGGTCCACGGCGATCGTGCGTGCCATCGCCGAGGCCGGCGCGGACGTGATTGAGATCGGCGTGCCGTTTTCCGACCCCATAGCCGATGGTCCCGTGATCCAGCGGGCATCCGAACGCGCCCTTGCGGCCGGGGCATCGCTGGCGTCGGCCCTGGATATGGTCGAAGACGTCCGGCGCACCATCGAGACCCCCATCGTCTTGTTCACGTATGTCAATCCGGTCGTGCGGATGGGCACCGAACGTTTTGTGCAGCGCGCGGTTGAGGCGGGTGTGGACGGGGTGTTGCTGCTCGACCTGCCGGTGGAAGAAGCGGGGCCGATGCACGAGGCACTCGAGGCAGCGGGGCTCGACACCATTTTGCTGATTAGTCCCACCACCAGCACGGCGCGCTTGAAGACGGCTGCGGCGATGGGGCGGGGCTTCCTCTATGCGATCTCGCGGCTGGGTGTCACCGGCGTGCGCGACAGCGTGTCGGGGACGGCACGACCTGTGGTGGATCAGATTCGCGCGGTCTCGGATCTGCCGGTGGCGCTGGGCTTTGGCATTTCGCGGCCCGAACATGTGCGCGAGACATGGACGTACGCGGATGCGGCTGTTGTGGGCAGTGCGCTCGTGCAGGTCATTGCCGAGGCTGCGCCCGGCGATGAAGCTCGTGCCGCCGGCGCGTTTGTGCGCTGGCTGAAAGGCTGATGTGGACGACCTGGAGCAGTTGCGTCGGCACATCGATGTTCTCGACGAGCAGCTGGTGGCGCTGCTCAATCAGCGCGCAGAGTGTGCGCTCGCGATCGGACGGCTGAAAGAGGCAGCGGGACTTCCCGTGTACCAACCCACTCGCGAGGCCGATGTGTTGGCCAACGTCCGAAGTCACAACGCCGGACCGCTGGACGCTGCGGCCATGACACGACTGTTTGAACGAATTATCGACGAGGCCCGTCGTCTGGAGCGCCAGGCTGCCGGCCATCGGACCGATTAGACTTAATGCACGTACGTTGACGAAGGGCAGGTGATGACATGGTCGTGGTGATGCAGGAACGCGCAACCGAATCCCAGGTGGAGGCGGTGGTCGCGCAGTTGCTGGAGATGGGATATGACATCCACCGCTCAAGCGGCGCGAATCGCGTGGTGATTGGCGCGGTTGGGGGAGGGCATGGCGATCCCGCGCTGATCGGGCTCAAGGAGGGGGTGCACGAAGTGTTGCGCATCACCGTCCCCTACAAGCTGGCGAGTCGGACGTTCAAGCCAGAGAACACCGTCATCACCATAGGTGATGTGCGCATCGGCGGCGACGAAGTTGTCGTGATGGCCGGACCGTGCTCGGCCGAAAGCGAAGCCCAGGTCGAAGCCAGCGCGGTCGCGGTGAAACGTGCCGGCGCAAAAATTTTCAGGGGCGGCGCGTTCAAGCCACGCAGTTCTCCTTACAGCTTTCAGGGGTTGGGCGAGGAGGGCCTGAAGATGCTCCGGTCGGCGTCCGACCGCCACGATCTGAAACTCATCACCGAGGTCATGGAGATCGCGCAAATCGAGGTGGTCTCCCATTACGCCGATATCCTGCAGGTCGGCGCGCGCAACATGCAGAACTACTCGTTGTTGCGCGAACTGGGCAAAGCGCGCAAACCGGTCCTGCTCAAACGCGGACTCTCGGCGACGATCGAAGAGTGGCTCATGTCGGCCGAATACATCCTCGCGGGCGGCAACCGCGAGGTCATGTTGTGTGAACGCGGGATCCGCACGTTCGAAAGTTACACGCGCAACACCTTTGATGTCTCGGCCATTCCGGTCGTGCAGCAACTGAGTCATCTGCCCGTCATCGGCGATCCGAGTCACGGGACCGGGCGTCGCGACAAGGTCGTCGCGATGGCCAGGGCAGCCGTGGCTGCCGGGGCCGATGGACTCCTGATTGAAGTACACCATGACCCCGATCACGCCATCTCCGATGGAGCGCAGTCACTGTTCCCCCAGCAGTTTGAGCAGTTGATGGCGGAGCTCCGCATCATCGCGCCGGCGATCGGCCGCAGCATCTGCACCGAGTCGGTCGCGCGACGCGGGTGGGGGCGATAGACGTGTCCGGCGCACCGCCGTTTGGCCACATCGGCATTGTGGGCCTTGGGCTGGTCGGCGGCTCAGTGGCGCTGGCCGCTCGGCGCGCGTGGCCGTCGGTGGTGATCTCTGCGCTTGATCCTGCGCCGATCACCCGCGAGGCCGTCTCCCAGGGCGCGATCACGGCTGTGGTGAACAGCGTCGAAGACCTCGTACAGTGCGACCTGATCGTGATCGCCACGCCCGTACTGTTGGTCCCGTCGCTCCTGGGCGACATCGGACGCACAGGCACCCGCGCGTTGGTGACCGACGCGTCGAGCACCAAGCGTGTAGTGATGGATGCGGCCAAACAGACCACGCTGTTGTTTGCTGGAGGACATCCTGTGGCCGGCTCTGAGCAGTCGGGCCTTGCGGCCGCGCGGGCCGATTTGTTTGACGGCAGGCCGTGGCTGCTCGTGTCGATGAGAGATTCAGGTGGTGTGGGCGAAGTCCGCCGAAGCTCCGCAGGAGCGCAGGAGGATGGTGTAGGTGGTGTAGGTGGCGTAGGAGCGAAGGCGGATGGGGTAACAGACGAGCTTGAGGCGCGCGAGGCGATGCTCACGACGTTCATTCTGGGTTTGGGCGCGAAGCCGTCATGGACGGACGCCGTCACCCACGATCGCGTCATGGCACACGTGAGTCATGCACCGCAGGTGGTGTCGACGGCGCTGATGGCCGCCTCGGGGGAGGCCGTCGGAGCTGAAGGGGTGGAATGGTCCGGTCGCGGCTTCGCCGACATGACGCGTCTGGCGTCGAGTTCGTCGGATGTGTGGCAGGGGATTCTTGAAACCAACGCGGATTTTATTGCCGACGCGTTGTCCGCCATCGCCGCCAAATTGCCGACCTCGTCGCACGCGCTGATGGACGCACCCAGCGTACGCGCATTGTTCGACCGGGCACGTGCCCTGAAACTCCCGGCCTCGAAGCAATGACACCTCCGTTGTGGACGCCTGATCCGGCCCGCGTGAGTGGTGCCGCACTCACGCGCTTCGCGACATTCCTCTCGGGCAAAATCGGCGAACCGTTTGTCGACTACGCCGCACTGCATCACTTTTCCGTGACCCATCGTGACGCGTTCTGGTCTGCCGTGTGGGAGTTCTGCGGCGTCATTGGCGACAAAGGGACCTGTGCCGTAGCGTCGGGTGATGAGATGCCTGGCGCACAGTTTTTTTCGGACGCTCGGCTCAACTTCACCGAGAACGTGCTGCGGGGCGACAGCGATGCGATTGCAATTGTTGCGTTGGACGAGCCCGGAACCGAACGGACGTTGACACGGGCGCAGTTGCGGACGCAAGTGGCGGCGTGTGCGCGCATGTTCAAAGACGCCGGCGTCGAGCCCGGGGATCGGGTCGCAGGCGTCATGGCGAACGTTCCTGAGGCGGTGATTGCCGCGCTGGCGGCCGCCGCGATTGGCGCGGTGTGGTCATCGTGCTCCCCGGACTTCGGCGTGCAGGGTGTGCTCGATCGCTTCGGACAAATCGAGCCCACGGTCCTCGTGGCCGTCGCCGGGTATCACTACGGCGGCAAGTATCATGACTGCACCGAAAAGGTGAGAGAGGTCGCAGCGAAGCTGCCCACCGTTCGCGCAACGTTCGTGGTCACCGCGAACTCCGCGCCCCCCGGACCCCTGGACCCCTGGACCCCATGGAACCTCGGACCGTGGACCCGCCTTCGCCAAGGCTACGGCGGGCAAGCCCCTGAGACCCCGGACTTCGCAAGGGTTCCGTTCAATCACCCGTTGTATGTCCTGTATTCCTCGGGCACGACCGGCGTGCCGAAGTGCATCGTGCACGGACACGGCGGCACGTTGCTGCAGCACCTCAAGGAGCATCAGCTTCACGCCGACGTACGGTCGGGAGATCGCGTGTTCTACTTCACCACCTGCGGGTGGATGATGTGGAACTGGCTGGTGTCTGCGCTGGCATCTGACGCGACGGTCGTCCTTTATGACGGGTCGCCATTTTTTCCTGATGGCCGGCGTTTGTTCGATCTCGCCGACCGTTATGGAGTGACCCTCTTTGGCACGTCGGCCAAGTTCATCGACGCGGTCAACAAGGCGGGGCTGCGGCCGGTCGATACGCACGATCTCGGCTCGGTGCGGACGATCACTTCGACAGGGTCTCCGCTGTCACCGGAAAGTTTCGACTTCGTGTACACGGCCATCAAACGCGACGTGCATCTGGCGTCCATCTCCGGTGGCACCGACATCGTCAGTTGTTTTGTCGGCGGTGTGCCGACCAAGCCGGTGTGGCGAGGGGAAATCCAGGCTGCCGGACTCGGGATGGCGGTGGATGTGTGGAGTCACATCGGTGCGCCGATGGCGGCAGGCCGCGGGCAGGGTGAGTTGGTGTGCACGGCCCCGTTTCCGTCCATGCCCGTGGCCTTCTGGAACGATCCCGATGGGCGCAAGTATCACGCGGCGTATTTTGATAGGTTCCCCGGTGTGTGGTGTCACGGCGACTGGGCGGAACGGACCGAACACGGCGGTTTCATCATTCATGGCCGATCGGATGCGACGCTCAACCCCGGCGGCGTGCGTATAGGCACCGCGGAAATCTACCGGCAGGTCGAACAGATGGCTGTGGTGCTTGAGAGCCTGGCGGTGGGGCAGCAGTGGGACGGCGATGAACGCATCGTGCTCTTCGTCCGGCTGCGTGAAGGCGTCACGCTTGATGACACGCTCCGCAAGACCATTGCCACGCACATCCGCAAAAACACGTCACCCCGTCATGTGCCTGCGAGAATCATTCAGGTGTCAGATCTGCCGCGGACCAAGAGCGGAAAACTGGTGGAACTCGCGGTGCGAAATGTGATCCACGGGCAGCCGGTCACTAACCGCGAAGCGCTGGCAAACCCGGAAGCGCTGGAGTTGTTCAGCGACTTGCGGGAGCTGAACAACTGATGGTCCGCGGTTCGACACGGTCCACCGTCCAGGGTTCGCGAGCCATCACGGGTTCGAACCTTGGACCATGGACCCTGTAGGACCCTGGACCTATTGTCCTTGCGCCCGAATGGAGTGCCGCAAGGAGAGCACCGTCTTGCTGCCCTGCTTCATCCGGAAGATGACGTCGTAGTTGCCCGGTTCCTTGTAAGTGTGGTCGGCCGTGTACCGACGGCGTATGTCGCTCCTGCCCGCTTCGTAGGGGTCGCAGTCTTCACCCGATTCTGACTGGGTCTCGTCGCCCCAAATCCATTCAATCTTCGGGCAGTAGTAGTCCTGGTGGTCGTTGGCCCCCTCGGTCAGTTCCGCCGTGGCAACAACCCGCTGGGGCACAAAAATCAGCCCAGGATTGACGCGCAGCGCGGCCTTTGGC
The DNA here is from genome assembly GCA_046590915.1 of Vicinamibacterales bacterium. Lineage (GTDB taxonomy): Bacteria > Acidobacteriota > Vicinamibacteria > Vicinamibacterales > SCN-69-37 > SYFT01. The sequence continues at coordinate 3,471 of JBKJTD010000395.1, read as the reverse complement.
CGGCCTTTGCCCTGCGCTGGATCGCCCGAGACCGCAGAGGCGAGGAGCAGAGTACCAACCACGCCCAGGAAGGCGGTCAGCCGGGGTATCATGTTCGATCTCACAGTTATCTGGCAGTCTACCAAAGGGGCAGCACGTTGCGGCACGAGAAGGCAGGACCTCAGTTCACAGGCACATCAGAGCGACCGGAATCGGTGGCCGTCGACATGTTGTTTGTGCCGGTGTTTGATGGCGAGGATCGGCTTGAGGATTGTCCCGGGCTGGACGGGGCCACCGGTGGAGACATTTCCCGTGCCCGGGAGTCGTCCGAATTTCGAGGTTGTCTCTACGAATTTTTCATCGCACGGGTGACTGCCGGTCCCTACAAGGCCGTACGGGTCGCCCTGGTCGGTGCCGGCCGGCGTGAAGATGCCGACGCTGAACGCTTGCGCCGCGTCGCCGCCGCCTGCAGCTATACGGCGCGGCTGCGGTCCATGCGGTCGGCCGCCTTCCTCGTGCGTGAAGGCCTCGATCCGGTCATCTCGGCGCAAATGAGCGCGGATGGCATGAGTACGGCCGAGTTTGACGCCGGCACGTACAAGTCCGATCGGGATGCCGGCGATTTTCCCGATCACGTGGTGATCGTCGCGCCGGCGGCAGACGCGGCCGATCTGGCGGCCGCGGTCTTTCGCGGACGCACGCTGGGCGAATCCGCGAACTTTGCGCGCAGCCTCGCCAATGAACCCGCCAATGTCCTCACGCCACGCGAATTTGCGGCGCGGGTGGCGGCGATGGCGGAGAGTGTGGGCCTGAGCGCTGACGTGCTCGATGAACATCAGATTCGCGAACTCAAGATGGGCCTGCTTCTTGGCGTCGCGCAGGGCAGCGCAGAGCCGCCGCGTCTGGTGGTGATTCGCCACGATCCCCCAGGCGCGCCGGAGTCGCCCGTACTGGGCTTCATCGGCAAGGGCGTCACGTTTGACACCGGAGGCGTCTCCATCAAGCCCGCTGACGGCATGGAACGCATGAAGGACGACATGGCCGGCGGCGCCGCCGTGGCCGCCGCGATGCGCACACTGGCGGTGCTCAAGGCGCCGCGCCGCGTCATCGGGGTGATCCCCATGACCGAAAACATGGTCGGTGGGCGCGCCACACGACCAGGGGACGTGTTGACCGGCGCCTCAGGCACCACGGTGGAAATCATCAACACTGACGCCGAGGGTCGGCTCATTCTGGGTGATGCCATCTGGTACGCGCAGGAACTGGGTGCCACGCACCTGGTGGATGTCGCGACACTGACAGGCGCCTGCATGGTGGCGTTGGGAAGGACGGCGTCCGGCCTGTTTGGCGCGCCCGATTCATGGGTGGACACCGTGAAGGCCGCCGGCACCAACGCCGGTGATCGCCTCTGGCCGTTGCCGCTGCACGCCGAATACCGTGACCTGCTGCGCAGCGAAATCGCCGACATCATCAACTCGGCCGGTCGATGGGCGGGCGCCAGCACCGCCGCCATGTTCCTGAAAGAGTTTGTAAAAAAGGAGTGCCACTGGGCGCACCTGGACATCGCAGGCACCGCGTGGGCAGAGGAGCGGCGCGCGTATCAGCCCAAGGGCGCCACTGGCGTCGCTGTCAGGACACTTGTGGAACTGGCAATGGGCCAATGGGCCAATGAGCCAATGAGCCAATGAAGAACGTGGCGTCACGCCGCACTCATTGCCCCATTGCCCCATTGCCTCATTGCCTCATTGCCCCATTGGCTCATTGTCAGTAACCCGACGTATTGAGGGCATGTGATCATCTTCAGGCCGGTGTCGCTGCTTGCGTCTAATCAGTAGCCACCCAGCGAGCAGCCCCAGGGGCAGGGCGACGACGGCGAGCGCGCCAGCCAGACCCAGTGAACCCACCAGCACGTCAACCACAGTGACCTCGGCCGTCTCTGGCCGAATGATCTCGATAATGAAGGGTTCAGGCTGCTGCCACGCCACAAACCCACTATATCCCTGACCCACGCCACCTACTTGCCCATCGCAACCGTCGAGATCTTCTTGAGCGACGCCTGATACTTCAAGACCGCCTCCGCCAGTGACTGCGCGATGCGCTGCTTGTAGCTTTCCGTCTTGAGCAGGCCGGCTTCGGCCTTGTTGGTGACGAACGAAATTTCCGCCAACACGCTGGGCATCTCTGCGCCAATCAGGACGACAAAGGGCGCCTGTTTTACACCAAGGTCTGTCAGCGTTTTGTTCTGCGCGCGCAGGCCGCGAATCATGCTCGTCTGCACCATCTGCGCAAACTCTCGCGATTCCTTCACCTTGGCGTTCAACGTGATTTGCTGCACGAGTTTCGGCAGGTTGCCCATCGACTTGCCGCTGGTGGCGTTTTCACGCGCGGCCACCGCTTCGGCTTCGGGATTGGTGGCAAAGTTCAGAAAGTAGGTCTCCACGCCTTTGGCCGTGGCCCTGCGCGCCGCGTTGGCGTGAATAGACAAAAAGAGGTCCGCTCCCTCGCGGTTGGCAATCGACGTTCTCTCTTCGAGCGGTATAAAGACATCGGTGCGACGGGTCAGCACTACATCCATGCCCGGCTGCTGCTTCAGCAGCTTCTCCACACGCAGGGCGATATCCAGTGTGAGCTCGGCTTCCTCGACCCCGTTGGCCTTGGCTCCCGGATCGTTGCCTCCGTGTCCCGCGTCGATGACGATGCGCGAGACACCAAGCCCGAGTTGCCGAGCCAGCGTGTAGTCGCCGCCGCTCGTCGTCGACGCGGGGCCGATGGACGGCACGTTCGCGGGTGGGGGCGGGGTGATGACGGGTGGCGCAGGTGGCACGAACGCTGGGGTTGGGGGTGGTGTGGGTGTTGTGGGTGGCGTAGGTGGTGTGGGTGTTGTAGGTGGCGTGGGTGGGCCCTCCACATCAATCACCAGTCGGTACGGGTGATACATCTGAAACACGCTGTGTTTCGATGCCTCGGATATTTCGATCACGACACGGGCCGTCTGACCGCTCTGGCGTCCGATGCGTATGCCTTTGAGTCGCGAGCCTGCCAGCCCTTCCGCGCCCGACTGCACCGGCGCGGCATAGTCCACGCGTTTCAGATCGAAAAACACGCGGCTGGGACTGTCGATGCGTTCACTGGAGAACTGGATCTCGCGATCGAGTTCGATGATGAGGCGCTCGCCTCTGGGCAACGGAGCCATCGTGACGCCGCGGATTTGCGCGACGCCGCCGGAAGGTGACGCCGAGATGGATGGCGAGTTTGCGGAGGCCATGGACGGCGCGGTAGGGGAGGGGGCTGGGGCTGATGGCACGGCGGGGCGTGACGCCGGTCTGGCTGGCGTCGGTTTCAGAGCGGTCAGCTGCACCGCCACCAGCTTCGCCTTCGCACTGGCGGGATATTCCCTCCGCAGCCAGGAGTACAGACGCTCAGAGGTTTTGCGGTCGGTCTCCTGCTTGAAGCGGTCCCAGCCGAAACGCGCCAGCTCTGCGCCGTTCCACA
>JBKJTD010000392.1:0-3781 GCA_046590915.1 Vicinamibacterales bacterium | reverse complement strand
GACGTGGAAGCGGCGTTGCCGCTCCTGGAAGACGCCATTGTGGCGGCTGGGAGGGACTCGAAGTGACCGATCTCGTAGTGCGGCAGGCGACGATGGACGACGCCGAAGCCATTCATGAGTTGGTAAAAGCGCACCTCGATGAGGGGCACTTGCTGCCCAGGCAGTTGTCGGAGCTCCGTGCACACGCCGACCGTTTTGTCGTGTGCGACGTGGCCGGACAGATCACCGCCTGTGCGGAGCTGGCCCCGTTGTCGGCCACCGTGGCGGAGGTGCGATCGCTTGTGGTGTCGCGCGATTTCCGTCGTGTCGGTTTGGCGCAGCGCATGCTCACCCAATTGCGGACACGCGCAAAGACGCTCGGATTCGACACCATCACCGCGTTCACTCACGACGCCCGGTTTTTCGTGCGCCAGGGTTTCTCAATCGTGCCGCACGTCTGGGTGCCGGAGAAGATCGCGATGGACTGTGTGGGCTGCCCGCTCTTCCGGCACTGTGACCAGTACGCGATGGTGCTGCCGCTCTCGGCGCGTCAGACGTATCGCGCCGCCACGGTCCGTGTGGCTGCGGCACAGGTCGCCTGATGACGAAAGCCACGATCATCAAGGGCGGTGTCACCACGCCGGCTGGGTTTGTTGCGGCCGGCGTCTACTGCGGCATCAAGAAGCCGACACACGCGCACCCTCTGGACCTGTGTCTGATCGCGTCGACGTCCGGGCCTGTGCCGGCGGCCGCCGTCTTCACGACCAACCTCGCAGTCGCCGCGCCTGTCATCGTCTCGCGTGAACATCTCACGCGCGCTGGCGGCCTGTGCGCCGGTGCCGTCATCAACAGCGGATGCGCCAACGCCGTGACCGGTGAACCCGGCATGGCTGTGGCCAAAGGCATGGCCGGCGCAGCCGCCGAAGCGCTCGGCGTCAGCGACGAGTTCATCTTTGTGTCGTCTACCGGCGTCATCGGTGTGCCGCTGAGTCTGGCCAAGGTGCGTGCGGGCATCACGGCGGCCAAGGCCGCGCTGTCGATCGACGGCAACGACAACGCGACCACGGCGATCATGACCACGGACCCGTTTCCGAAGTCGTGTGCGGCGGTCTTCGACACGCCCAAGGGGCGCGTGACCGTCGGCGGCATCACCAAGGGCTCGGGCATGATCGAGCCACGCATGGCCACGATGCTCGGCTTTCTGACAACCGATGCGAAGGCATCCCCTGGGGTGTTGCAGACGGCGCTTCGCCGCGTCTGTGACGAGACGTTCAACGCGATCACCGTCGATGGCGAGTGCTCGACCAACGACTGCGTGTTGCTGATGGCATCAGGCGCGTCGGGCGTCGAAATTACCGACCCATCCGACCCGGCACTTGTGGAACCGCTGCGCGCGGTTGCCGGTCACCTTGCGCGTGAGATCGTGCGCGGCGGTGAAGGCGCGACCAAACTCGTCACCATTCGAGTGACTGGCGCGGCGTCACTCGACGACGCCCGTTTGGGTGCGCGGACGATTGCCAACTCTCCCCTGGTGAAGACAGCCATCCACGGCGGCGACCCGAACTGGGGACGACTGATCGCTGCCGCAGGGCGCTCGGGCGCGCACTTCGTGCTCGAACACGCATCGGTCAGAATCGGAGACATTGACCTGTTCGTAAATGGCGTGCCGTTTGACGAACGCGCCGAGGCGGCGGCCACGGTGCTTCAGGGCAAGGAAATGGTCATTACAGTCGACCTGGGCACCGGCGGTGCACACGAGGCCACGATGTGGACGTGTGATTTCAGCAAGGAATACGTGACCATTAACGCGGAGTATCGGACGTAATGATCGTTGAACTTCCCGCTCTGAAGTCCAAAGACTTCCTTTCAATCCTCGACCTCAGCTCGGAATCGCTCGAACAGGCGCTCGCGCTTGCCGCCGTGTTCAAGTCGGAGCGTCAAAAAGGTCGTCCTCACGCACACGTGCTCGAGGGTCAGCATATTGCGCTGCTCTTTGAGAAGCCGTCGCTGCGCACACACTCCGCCTTCACGATTGCGGTGCGCGAGCTCGGTGGCGATGTGATCGAGCCGGCCAGCGAAGTGGCCTTCAGCGGTCGCGAATCTGCCTCGGACGTGGCTCGCAATCTCGAGCGCTGGGTCCCCATCGTCGTCGTCCGCACGTTCGAACAGGCGCGACTCGAACGGTTCGCCGGGTCGTCGGCTGTGATGCGTGTCATCAACGCGCTGACCGACGAGGAGCACCCGTGTCAGGCGCTGGCCGATATGCAGGCGCTTATCGAACGGTGGGGATCGGTCAAGGGTCGCACCGTCGCCTACGTCGGCGATGGCAACAACGTGGCGGCATCGCTGGCGCAGGCGTCTGTGATGCTCGGCATGCACGTGCGCATCGCGACGCCCAAGGGTTTCGAGCTCAATGCCGGCCTGGCGGAGTCGGTCACGCGCATTGCGCGATTTGGCGCGACGCTCACGCAGGGTCATGACCCGGTCGAAGCCGTCAGTGGCGCGGATGCGGTGTACACCGATGCCTGGGCGTCGATGGGCCAGGAAGACGACGCCGAGCGGCGCGCGGGCATCTTCAAGCCGTTCCAGGTGAACACGGTGTTGATGGCCAAAGCCGACAAGGACGCGCTGTTCATGCATTGCCTGCCGGCCCATCGCGGCCTCGAGGTCACCGACGAAGTGATCGACTCACCCGCGTCGATCGTGTTCGACCAGAGCGAGAACCGGCTGCACACGCAGAAGGCGCTGCTTGCGATGATGTCGGCGCGGTAACGGGGCCCAGGGGTCCAGGGGTCCGCGATATGCTGGAGGCTAAGGAATTGATCCATGCATCCGTGGCACGACAGTTACATCGACGACGCGCAGCTTGATACCGCGTTTCCCGTCATCATCGAAATCCCCAAGGGCAGCTCGAACAAATACGAACTCGACAAGGAGACCGGCCTGCTCCGCCTGGACCGCGTGCTGTACAGCGCGGTCCACTATCCGGCCGACTACGGCTTCATCCCGCGCACGTTCTGCGACGATGGCGACCCGTTGGACGCGTTGGTGCTGGGACAGGAACCTGTCCATCCCTTGACGATCGTCGAAGCACGCGCGATTGGCGTGATGCGGATGCGCGATGAAAAGGGCATCGACGACAAGATTGTCGCCGTCAGTGTGAAGGACCCGGCGTTTGCCGACTACACCGACAAGAGCCAGTTGCCGCAGCACATCCTGCGGCAGGTCCGGCAGTTCTTCGAGGAGTACAAGTCCCTCGAAAACAAGGAAGTCGTCGTCGAGGACATGCTCGGGCCGAAGGAAGCCATCCAGATCATCCGGGCGGCGTTGGACCTGTATCGGCGGCTCCGGCGGGGAGAGCTCGGGCGGAAGCACTGAGTTCGAGAGTCTTGAAGGCTGGACGGTCAACGAGCCATGGTCGGGGGGCGTATCCGTACGCTACAGTTCCCCGGGTTCTTTCCCCCATCTGGAGGCTCCATTGGCACGTCGAGGCATTCACACGCTCTTTCTTGGATTGGCGGCAGCTGCCGCGTTCCTGATTCCTGTTTCTGGCGTTCTGGTCGCCGATCAACAGCCCGCTTCTGCCCAGGTGGCGGCACAACCGTCGGTGGTGGCGATTCGCAACGCGACACTCATCACCGTGTCGAAGGGCACCATCAACAACGGCACGATCGTGATGCGCGACGGCAAAATTTCCGCCATCGGCGCAAACGCGCAGATTCCGTCGGGGGCGACGATCGTGGACGGCACGGGCAAGTTCGTGACGCCCGGCCTCATCGATGCGCACTCGCACATCGGCAAC
>JBKJTD010000187.1:0-9022 GCA_046590915.1 Vicinamibacterales bacterium | reverse complement strand
TCGCCCCGACCTTTCGTGCCACGCCGCACGGCCGGGTACAGCACACGCTCAGCCCTGTAAACGCGTCGATCAAAGCCACGCACCTTGCCGCAGATATATCCATTGGTGGCCGGCGCGACGTGACTGCCGTCGATCTTCTGAATCCGGCCACCTTCAATGGACACGGCCAGGCTGCAGGAGTCCGGGCAGTCGAGCGGGCACGCCGTGTGCACAGTCGTGTGCCCCCAGGACTCCGGCGGTTTGATGTCATCAGCGGCAGGGGCAACGTCCTTCATGGCCATGCGGAGAGTGTACGATGTCGGCATGGCCAGCTTCCAGCAACGTGTCATCGGTGCCATACGCCTCCGGTCCGCCATCTACGAGGAGGTGGAACACGACAGCAGCGCAACGATGCAGGCCGGCGTGATTGTGGTGGTGGTGAGCCTTACCAACGGCGTGTCGTGGTATTTCGGGATGTGGGACGCAGGCGGGATTCTCCGTGGCGCGTTTCAGTCACTGGTGGCCTGGGCGATTGGCGCGTTGTTCCTGTGGCAGATCGGGACGCGAGTGCTGCCCGGCAAAAACACCGAGGCCGACCTGGGGCAGTTGTTGCGGACGGTGGGGTTTGCGCAGGCCCCTGGCATCTTTGGCCTCCTTGCGGTGGTGCCCATTGTCGGACGCTTCGTACCGTTCCTCGTGGCCGTGTGGATCATTGCCGCGATGTTTGTGGCCGTGCGACAGGCACTCGATTACGACGATACGTTCCGCGCGATCATGGTCTGCCTCCTGGCGTGGATTGTCAGCGCCCTCACCTTCATGGTGCTGGGCATCGGCGCCAGCCGGGTGCTGTGACCGCGATGGCGCGTCCGCGGGTCGTCATCATTGGCGGCGGCTTCGGTGGTCTCAACGCGGCGAAGGCGCTGCGCGACGCCGACGTCATCGTCCTCGACCGCAAGAACCATCACGTTTTTCAGCCGCTGCTGTATCAGGTGGCGGCGGCCGCGTTGTCGCCGAGCGACATCGCGTCGCCCATCCGATGGATCCTCCGCCGGCAGTCCAACGTGCGTGTCTGGCTGAGTGATGTGCAGCACATTGATACTGCTCGGCAGGTGGTGGTGCTCAAGGACGACCCTGGTGAGGTGCGCTACGACCATCTCATCGTCGCGGCCGGTGTCACACACTCGTATTTTGGTCACGACGACTGGCGCCCGCATGCGCCCGGGTTGAAGACGCTGGAGGACGCGCTCGATATTCGCGCGAAGGTCCTCAAGGCGTTTGAACTCGCCGAGATTGAGCCTGACCCGGCCCAACAGCGGCGCCTGCTCACATTTGTCGTGGTCGGAGGCGGACCCACCGGTGTGGAGCTGGCCGGCGCGCTCGCCGAGATCTCCCGCCATGCGCTGGTCAACGACTTCCGCACGATCGACCCGGAGACCGCGCGCATCATTTTGGTCGAGGGCGGCGCCGCGGTGCTGCAGACTTATCCCGATCCGCTGCCGGCGTTTGCGCGACGCGCGCTGGAACGGCGAGGCGTGGCGGTCTGGACCGGCAGTCCGGTGACCAAGATTGCTGCCGGCGTTGTGCACGTGGGCGGGGACGCGATTGAGGCCGGCACCATCTTGTGGGCGGCCGGCGTGGCCGGGTCCCCGCTTAGTGCGTCGCTCGGGGTGCCGACGGACCGTATCGACAGGGCGGGTCGCGTGCGCGTCAATCCCGATCTCACTATTCCGGATCATTCCAACGTGTATGTGATCGGTGATTTGGCGGTATTTACGACACCCGATGGCCGCACGCTTCCCGGGGTCGCTCAGGTGGCGATGCAGCAGGGCGCACATGCCGCCCGGAATATTCAGGCGACCCTTGCAGGAGAGCCGCGCACCCGGTTCACGTATCGGTTCTACGGCAACATGGCGACCATCGGCCGCAACTCCGCGATCGGCGACTTTGGCTGGATGACGCTCAAGGGATATCCGGCGTGGCTGGCCTGGCTGTTTATCCACGTCGTGCAACTCATCGGCTTCCGCAACCGGCTGTCGGTGATGATGCAGTGGGCGGCCTCCTACATGACGTATCAGCGCTCGGTGCGTCTCATCACTGATCACGATCACGACCAGGATCAGCCCGCCAGATGAGCCGTGTGCGCGTCCGCGGATGGTGGTTGTGGCCGTTGCTGGTGGCAGGGTTGTTCGCCGCGCCGTGGCCCGCGTGGATGATTGAGCACGGCTACGCCAGGCGCGCGTATCCACGCATCCAGCAGATGCTGACGTCGTTCAGCAATCAGACGGCCCTTGCAGTCATCGATGTCGGGTTGGTCCTGCTCGCGGTCCTGTTGCTGTGGCGCGTGGTGCAGTGTGTCCGGGCCGGTCGTGAACGAGGATGGAGCAGCGGTCTGTGGGAGCTCACGCGCCGCGTTGTGCGCATGGCTGCGCTGCTCGCGTTGATGTTTCTGTTCTTCTGGGGGTTCAACTATCGGCGCGTGGCGCTTGAGGACACCCTGAGCGGCGGAAGTGCGGGCGAGGCCACGCCCCAGGCCGTGCTGGCGCTGGCCACCGCGGCCGCCCAGGCGGCAAACGCGCTGCGCGACGCGGCGCAGGGCGGTGCCTCGGAATACGGCGGGATCGCGGCGCGCTTGGAGCCTTCGTTCCAGCAGGGCCTGCAACGCCTCGGCCTGCCGGCGATGCAGGTTGCGGGGCGTCCGAAAATTTCGCACGTGTTGACGCCGTTTTTCACGGCCGCCGGCGTCAATGGGATGCTCAATCCGATCGCGCTCGAGTCCATCGTGCACCCGGATTTGCTGCCGTTTGAACGCCCGATGGTGCTGGCCCACGAGTGGGCGCACCTTGCCGGTTTCGCCGATGAGGCCGATGCAAGCGCCATCGCCTGGCTGGCGTGTGTGACCGGAGATCCAGCGCTCGCCTACAGCGCGCATTTTTTTGTGGTGCTTGAAACGGCCAGCCTGGTGAGTCGGGAGGAGTGGCGTGCGCTGAGAGCCACGTTGTCACCGGGTGTGGTCGAGGACATCGGCGCCCTGCGCAACCGCCTCGCTAGACAGCAACCCGTTGTACGCGAGACCGCGTTCAAGGTGTACGACGGCTACCTGCGATCCAATCGAGTCGAGGACGGTATCCGCAGTTACAGCCGCGTCGTGCGTGTGTTGTTGACCCCACCGATGCAGGCCGTGCTCGGATCCCTGCGGTGAAGGGAACCGTCCCGTCAGTTCCGGTCAAGATTGTCGATGTCGTCGGGTGTGATCGGGCGCGACGAAAGTCCCGTGCGCAAATCATCGGGCGCCGCGTCTGGGCCTTCGGTCAACGGCAAATAAATCATGTACCACCCGCGGCGATTGCAGGCGTGGCAGCGGTACGGCTGCTTCTCGCTCAAGGCTCGTCGGATGCGCTCAGTGACTGACCGGAGTCTGGACGGGTAGATCCGGGACGAGCCACAGGCGGGACACTTCCGCATGTGCAGCCGACTGTACTACAGCGACAGACAGAAAACGACCACAAAGTACGTTCCTGTCGCAACCGAAGTTTATCGTCGAACGTCCGCCATCAGTCCACCGTCCACCGTCCCTGAACCATGGACCGTGGACCCACGTCGGACCTTGGCCCCTTCAGGGTCCCCGTGATACGCCTCGTCGTGGTACCCGCGCGTCAGCTGCAGCTGAACGACACTGATGTGGCGCTCGGCGAAGCCGGCTTCGCAGTAGGCGAGGTACAGATCCCACATTCGGACGAACCGGTCATCCATCCCGAGCCTTCGCACGTCGTCGACGCGGTCGTGAAAACGCTCGCGCCAGGCGCGCAGCGTAAGCGCGTAATGCCGGCCCATGTCTTCGAGATGGAAGGGCCGGAACCGGGTGACCCGCCCGAGTGATTGATGGATCTCCGCCAGCGACCCCAGCTCGGAGCCCGGGAAGATGTAGGTCTGAATCCAGTCGGTCGTGCCGCGATACGTGCGGTGAAAGTCCTGGTCGTTCATGGTGATGAACTGCAGCAGGGCGGAGCCGGTCGGACTCGTCAGCCGATCGCACGCGCGGAAGAACGTGTCGTAGTGCTCCAGCCCGACCGCCTCGAACATCTCGATGCTGACGAGTTTGTCGAACCGGCCCTTCAAATCGCGATAATCCTCAAAGAGCAGCGTGACGCGGTCACCGGCGGCACCCAGACGGGTGAGGCGTTCCTGTGCGCCCTCCAATTGTTCGCGGCTGATGGTGGTGCTGGTGATTCGGCAGCCGTACTCCGACGCTGCATAGGCGGCAAAGCCCCCCCAGCCGGTCCCGATCTCCAGCACATGGTCGCGCGGACTCAGTTGCAGCTTCCGGCAGATCCGATCGAACTTGTTGAGTTGCGCCTGCTCGAGCGACTGGGTCGCGTCATCAAACCACGCGGATGAATAGGCCATGTCCTCGTCGAGGAAGAGACCAAAAAATTCGTTGCCGAGGTCGTAGTGGGCCGCAATGTTCTTGCGGCTGCCTTCCTTGCTATTGCGCCGGCGCCAGTGCGACACCGAGGCCACCTGTCGGCTGAGCCAGGACCATGGCCCGTTGAGCGCGTGGAACACGGCCATGTTGCGCACGGCCAGTCGAAGCAACGCGACCAGATCCGGGGAAGAAAAATCACCATCAACAAACGCCTCACCGAGCGCGAGGTCTCCGCCGGTCAAGGCCCGCAGAAACACGCGTGGGTCATGCACCATGAGCATCGCCGCCGGGCCTGTGCCTGGCTGCCCGAACTGATAGGTGCGATCCGGGCAGACAATGTCGAGGCTGCCGTGCGTGATGTGTGTCGCTGCGGCGAAAAACGTCTGACGCGCGCGGTCCTGCATCCAGGTCATTTGCGTTCCTGTGGGGTGAGAGGATGGGGCACATACCGGAGCCCCTTCCACCAGAGTCGGAGAGCTTCAAAGTGAATGGCGGCGATGACCTTGCCGGTCATCCACGGATGCCGACGCAACACCCGGTGGAGGTGTGGGCCGTTCCACGGCTGTCGCGTCAATGTCAGCGTGGCATCGAAGAACGGCGTGTCGCCCGCCTCGGTTCTGTCGATCGTGGTCATGTGCGCGACCAGCGACCCCGACGGCGCCGTGACCGTGAAGTCATAGTCGAGATGCCCCTCATTAAACGGCGACACATGCATCGTCTTGGCGGTGCGATGACGAATCGAACCGTGCGGTGTGTTGATGCCGGGCAGCCAATAGAGCGTCTGCTCCCCAAAGGTGCTGTGGACTTCAGCGACGACGGCCGTGAGGGCGTGGGTCGTGTCGTAACAGAAGTAGAACGAGATTGGATTGAAGCAATAGCCGAGGTAGCGCAGATGCGTCAGCAGATAGATCGGTCCGTCAGGCAGCGTTGTACCGGCGGCGAGCGCCGCCGACGCAAGACGGGCCCGCAACGACTGCGCGGGATCGCCGAAGTGGTCACGGTCGTCAATCGTTGCCCAGTTGAAGCCGTGACGTGAGAGCCACGGCGAGATCGACGCGGCCTCGTCGAGCCGATCGATGTCGAGCATCGGCATGAACAACGAGTAGGTAAACGCGTGAGGGGTCGGCCGGAATCGCCGGTGGCGAAGGGTTCCGACGTACAGCGCGTGGCCGGTAGGGGCGTGATCACTCACCAGATGACTCCCAGGGATTCGGCCACGCGAGCGCCCGAGCGGATGCCGTCCTCGTGAAACCCATAAAACCAATACGCACCGCACAGGTGAATCCGATTGTGTCCGCTGATTTCCTGCCATCGGCCCTGTGCCAGCACCGCCGCCTGCGTGAACAGCGGGTGGGTGTAGGACATGCGTGCCAGCACCCGGTCGGCGGGAATGGGGCGAGGCGGGTTGAGCGTCACGCAATACTGTGTGCGGGCTTGGAGCCGCTGCAGGCGGTTCAGGTCATAGGTCAGGCAGGCTTCGTCGCGCTCCCCGATCAACACATTCCAGGATGCCCGCGCGGCCGGGCGCCGCGGAAGCATCGTCGCATCCGTATGGAGCCAGGTGTCGTTCTGACTCGTGGTGAACGACGACAGAATCTCGCGTTCCAGGGGCGTGGCGTCAGCCAGCATTGGCAGCACCTCGTCTCCGTGACACGCAAAGACGACGTCGTCGGCGAGGACGGGATCACGGTCGGCGAAATCGAGGCGAATGTCTCCGTGGGACCGTGTGACCCTGGCAGGCGCCGCACTGGTATGCACGGTCAGGTTCGGCGCCCCAAGCAGTTTCGGAATGTACGCGGCACTCCCGCCGCGCACCACTCGCCAGACCGGGTTGTCGGTGGCCGACAACATGCCATGGTTATGGAAGAAGCGAATCAGCGTGGTGGCGGGAAATCCCCGGAGCGTAGGCAGCGCGGCGGACCAGACGGCGGAGGCCATCGGAAAGAGGAACCTCTCGAGAAATTCTCCGCTGAATTTGTGACTGTCGAGAAAATCACCGAGGCTGATGGTGTCGGCGCCTGAACGGGCCAACAGGCGCGGAGCCTCACGATTGAAGCGAAGAATCTCGGCCAACAAACGGTAGTGCCCTGGGCGCCAGAGATTTGATCGTTGGGCAAACAGCCCATTGAGATCGCGGCTACTGTACTCGAAATCCGGATCGCGGCACGACACGGCAAACGACATGTCCGAGTCGAGGCGCTCGACCCCAAGTTCGTCGAACAGCCTCAGCAACAACGGGTACGTGCGGTTGTTGTGGACCAAAAATCCCGTGTCCAGCTGCACCACGGCACCAGGCACATCCGGATCGGGGATGGCGTGTGTATGCGTGTGGCCACCGATCCGGTCGGCTTTCTCAAACAGGTGGACGTCGTAGCGTCTGGCGAGCAGCCACGCAGCCGACAGACCGGCGATGCCGCCGCCGATGATCGCGATGCGCTTCACGCCGTGGACTCGTCGGTGCCGCCCACGCGGAAGTCGCGCAGGTTCCGTGTGATGCCCACCCATGAAAGCGCGCGCAGCACGTAGTAGGTGACATCCACCTCCCACCAGCGCACTCCCTGGCGCACACTCGACATGAAGTGGTGGTGATTGTTGTGCCAGCCTTCACCGAGCGTGATGATGGCCAGCCAGAAGTTGTTGCGGCTTTCGTCGGGGGTGGCAAACCGTCGCGTGCCCCAGACGTGTGCGAGTGAATTGATGAGAAATGTTCCGTGGTAGAGCAGGACTGTTGAGACCAGGAATCCCCAGACAAAGACCGCCGGTCCGCCGATGATCCATAGTGCGGCACCGTACGCGAGAAACGGCACCATGTGATGGCGGTCGAGCCAGCGCAGTTCGGAAACGGCCGAAAAATCCGGGACGCGGCGGGCGTCGTAGGTGTCATAGTCGGGCGACATGATCCAGCCCACATGTGACCACCAGAAGCCTTCTTGCACCGGTGAATGCACATCGGCCTTCCGATCCGAATGCAGATGATGGTCACGATGGTGGGAGGCCCACCACAACACCCCTTTCTGGCCGGAGGTTTGGGCCAGAATGGCCAGGACACACTGCCAGAAACGATTGAGTGAGTAGGACCGATGACTGAAGTACCGATGGTAGCCGGCCGTGACCCCGAACATGCGGACGACGTACGACCCGATGCACCAGGCGAGGAGGGACGGGTCGAAGGGCACGACAAACACAAGAAGGACGGAGACGTGCAGCAGCGCGAAGGGCAGTGGGCGGAGTCGTTCAGCCAGCGCCTGCTTGAACGCAACCTGTTGCCCGATTGGCTCATCCGGTGGGGTGTGCGGCGCACCATTGCCGGCCGACTCCGCATCGAACACTCGCCCAGTGCCGCGGACGCTGACACCCGCCTCCACGCGTTTGTCGCCGCGTGCAGCCAAGGGCCCATCGCTGTCGCCACGCAGGCCGCCAACGCCCAGCACTACGAAGTCCCGACGCTGTTTTTCCGGCGCGTGCTCGGTCGCCATCTGAAGTACTCCTCCGCGTTTTTTGATGCCGGTGTCACATCGCTCGACCAGGCTGAGGCGCGCATGCTGGCGATCACCGCTGAACGCGCCCAGCTCGCCAACGGCCAGCGCATTCTTGAGCTCGGGTGCGGCTGGGGCTCGTTGTCGCTCTGGATGGCCCGGCACTACCCCGGGAGCGACATTGTCACCGTCTCCAATTCGCGCACCCAGAAGCTGTGGATCGACGAGGTGGCCCGTCAGGACGGGTTGACCAACCTCACCGTCATCACCGCCAACATGAATACCTTCGAGGCGCCCGGCACCTTTGACCGCGTGGTCTCGGTTGAGATGTTCGAGCACATGCGGAATTGGCAGGCGTTGTTTGCCAACATCGCCCGGTGGTTGCGCCCCGACGGCAGCCTGTTCTTTCACATCTTCACCCATCGGCAATACGCCTATGCCTACGAGGTGCGCGACAGTTCGGATTGGATGGCCGCGCACTTCTTCACCGGAGGAATTATGCCCTCCGACAGCTTCCCCACGTTGTTTCAGGACCATCTGCGTGTGCAGGAACATTGGCGTGAGTCAGGTACCCACTATCAGAAGACGGCCGAGGCCTGGCTCAGCAACATGGATCGGCATCGCGACGAACTCTGGCCATTGTTTGAGGAGACCTACGGCCCCACGCAGGCCACCAAATGGTGGGTGCGGTGGCGCGTGTTCTTCATGGCGTGCGCCGAGTTGTGGGGCTGGCGCGGCGGCAACGAGTGGCTGGTCAGCCACTACCGGATGGTTATCCGCCGACCCTGAGGTCGAGCGCCTCGGCAAACCGCCGCAGCCACGCCAGCAGTGGCTGACGCGAGTCGGGGCCTACCAGCAGCAGCTGCTTTTGCACCGGGCGGATCGACCGCAGTGCGGCGTCCGAGTGTTCGTAGTACCCCGGTCGCCGGAGCAACAGTGGCGGCTCATCGGGCGAAGGTGTCGCCAGCAACACGGTGATGGCGCGTGTGATTCCGGCGTCAAAATCCTCCGGATGCCCCAGATCCCGGTAGGCCGCGTCAAACAATGGCTTGAGATTGACGTAGAGCTGCGCCGCTTCCGTCGGGTTGATCGAGGTCAGCGCCGCCGTGGCCGAATCCCATCGGGCATACGAACGTGTATCGAT
>JBKJTD010000117.1:0-14715 GCA_046590915.1 Vicinamibacterales bacterium | reverse complement strand
GCGTGACGGGCTTCTTGTTCTTGAGCTCGGCCGGGTCGCCCGCGCCTGGTTTCACGCCAGCCATCATGCCGTCAGCTGCGACTGCGGGTGGCGTGGGTGTTGTAGGCGAAGTCCGCCGCAGCTCCGGAGGAGCGAAGGTGGATGGTGTGGGTGTGGGCTTGTTGGCCTCCGCCTTCCGCTCTTCGTACTGACGCATTGGCTCAGTGACGAGGAACTCGACGCCCGTGGCCAGTTCCCCGGCTGAGGGTGCCCGGCCGTAGAGGCGGCGATACAGATCCGTGACCTTCGCCTCATCGGTCGGCAACGCAGCGACAAGTGCGCCGAGTCGTTCGGCTTGCTGCTGCATGAAGTCGCTGTTCATCAGGAACAGTCGCTGCAACGGCACGTTGGTCGTGAAGCGTTTTTCGGCCGACTGGCTCGCGCTCGGGAAGTCAAAGAGCTGGAGGTACTCGTCCATCTTGTAGCGGCTGACGACTCCGTAGATGGTGCGACGCGGATACAGCGGCGTGAGTGGCGCGGACGGCCCGCCCAGCTTCTCCTCCAGCGAGCCCGCGACAAACAGCACGGAGTCGCGCAGTTGTTCTGCGCTCAGGCGCGTGAGGTTCGCCCGCCAGTAGAGGCGATTGCCCGCATCCTTGTCCACATTGGCGGGGATGGTCGCGGTGCTCAGTTGATACACGCTGCTGCGAAGCATCTCGCGGTGCATCGCCTTGATGGATTGTCCCTTCGCCAGGAACTGCTGCGCCAGATATTCCAGCAGTTCAGGATGGCTCGGCGTCTCGCCATTCCATCCGAAGTTGCTTGGCGTATCCACGAGCCCCGTGCCGAAATGTCCCTTCCAGAGGCGATTGACGATGACGCGGGTGGTGATGGGCTGAGCAAGAATGGCCTCGGCCATTTCGAGCCGGCCACTTCCCTTGGAGAAGGCCTGACGCTCGGAGGACGCGAGCACCGTCAAGAATCCGCGAGTGACCTCAGGACCGTTGCGGAACGCGTTGCCACGCAACGCGACCGGAAGGTTGCGCGGCTTCTCCAGGTCACGCACACCGTGCACGTAGGGGAACTGCTCGGGCAGCGCCTTCTGCATCGCAGCGATATCGTCCCGCAGGCCCTGAATCAACGTGCGGCGATCGGGCCCCAACTGTCGCTCGAGGCCCCACCCGCGGAATCGCAGCAGTCCGGGCATCATCAACCGGTAATCCGACACCGTGGTATGAAGATCCTGTGCAAACACATCGGTCCACAGGTTTGTCCGCTCAATCGCCATCGTCTTCAACTCCAGGCCGCAGCCGGGGCAGAAGTCATCGTTGGTGATGAACTCGTTGGGTTTGTTGGACGGGTCCTTTTTCTTGGTGCCCGGCAGGGCCTTGGCCGCGATGATGTCGTTTTCTTCCTTGACCGCACGGCGTTCAAGCAACACATCAACCACCAGCGTCTGGAATTCTTTCGCGAGGCGTTTGGCTTCCTCTTCTGTCCCTCCGGCGGTGACCATCGTCTGCCAACTCTTGAGGAAGGGGTAGAAGGTGCCGGGCTTGCCGAGGAAACGCAGCCAGCGGTCAAACAACTCGTAGTCGAGTTTGCCCTCTTCGACCACACGTGGTTTTTCGTGTTTGGGTTCGCCCGTCACGCGCCACGCGGCGAGCATGTATTTTTCTGACTGAAAGGCGAGCGTCTCGGCCAACTGCAGCGATTCATTCTGCTCATACTGACCGAGCAACTGCCGCTTCTTCTCGATCGCCTTCTCCTGAGCCTTGAAGGTCTCGACGAGCGCTTTCGGCGCCTGCGCGTATTCGTGGTACTCGGTGTTGAGGAAGACACCGGCCATGGCGTAGTAGTCCGTGGTGGGAATCGGGTCGTATTTGTGGTCGTGGCAGCGCGCACAGCCGACGGTCAGCCCGAGGAATCCGCGGCTGACAGCGTCGACACGGTCATGGCGCTCATCCGCGCGTGTGACCTCCACTGAACCGTTGTCGTAGTACCAAGGACCGAGGCCGAGGAAGCCGAGCGCCGGAAGGTGACGCAGTCGTTGTGACTCCTCGAGCAGGTCGCCGGCCAGCTGTGCGAGCACAAACTCGTTGTAGGGCAGGTCATCGTTGAAGGCCTTGATGACCCAGTCGCGATACAGATACGCGTGCGGATACGGGTTGAACCCGCGTTGTTGCGGATCGAGGCTGCGGTAGTCGTCTTCGCCATACCGCGCGACGTCAAGCCACATGCGGCCCCACGTTTCGCCGTACCGAGGGGAGGCGAGTAAACGATCGATGACGGCGTCCCACGCGGTGGGAGACGTATCTTTCAAAAAGGCGTCCACTTCAGCCGGTGTCGGCGGCAGACCCGTCAGGTCAAGGGTGACGCGGCGAAGCAGCGTCAACTTGTCGGCCGGTGCCGCCGGCGCGAGGCCGTCTTTTTCCAGTCGCGCGAGGATAAAGCGATCGATATTGGTCTTGGCCCACGCGGTGTTGGTCACTGTGGGCACCGTCGGGGTGGCGAGCGGCCGCACGGACCAGAATCCGCGATGCGCGGTGCTCACGACCATCGCGTTCGCGGCCACCGGCGCGGGCGCCTGTGCGCTGCTCGCGGGCCACGAGGCACCCGTGCGCACCCATTCGACCAGCACCTCGATCTCGTCGGGGCGGAGCATGGACTCCCCCTTCGGCATCCGCACGACGCCAGGCGTGTGTTTGACCGCCTGAATGAGCAGGCTCTTGTCGGGCTCGCCAGGCACGAGGACCGGGCCGCCTTCACCCCCGCGCAGCATGGCCTCGCGCGAGTCCAGTCGCAGATCACCTTCTGCCTGGTCGGTATGGCACTCGTAGCAATGGCGCACCAGCAGCGGGCGGACCTTGGCTTCGAAGAACTCCAGCGACTGCGGGGTGTCCGCCGGTGCCTTCGGAGCGGCCGGGGTCTGTCGCGCGGCAATGGTGGCCCCAAGGACGCCGACCATCACAACGCAGGCTACGGAAACTGATGAACGGTACGTCATTTCTACTTGGCTCAAAGGGAGTGCCAGTATTATGCCCGCATGAGGTCATTGTGCACCATCCTTCCCCTGCTCCTGCTGTCGGCCACTGGGCTCGGCGCCCAGGCCCCGGCTCCGGCTTCCGCTCCGGCGCCGGCTCCGACTCCGGCAGGACCGCCAACACTGAAGCTGGATCTGACCAGCCTCACGCCTGAGGTCACGCTGGTGATGGGGGGGGAGCGGCGATTGACCGGCACAGCCGAGGCCGTGTGGATCGTGGACCGCGTCGCCGGCACCCTCACACGAGTGGACACCAAGAGCAATACACCCGGCACCCCGGTTGTCGTCGGCAAACAGGTGTGCGCCGAACCGTTGGTGGCCTTCAAAAGTGTCTGGGTGGCCGAGTGTGGCGCATCGGCGCTGGCCCGCCTCGATCTGGATGCCGCGAAGCCGCCGGTGACGCTGACGGCCACCATTCGTGGCGTAGGCCCGATGGTCTCCGGCGTGGGCAGCGTGTGGTTGGTCGCCGACACTGCGGGCACCATCCTTCGGTTGGACCCCGACACCAACCGCGCGGTTGCCGAGATTCCGGTGCCAGGAGGCGCACAGACGATCACGTTTGCGGAGGGCGCACTGTGGGTGGCCGGCACCACGCAGGCGACGGTGACACGCATCAACGCCCACACGAACGTCGTCGGCGACACCACCAAGGTCGGCAAGGGCCCACTCGCGCTGGCCGCAGGTGAGGGAGCCCTCTGGGTGCTCAACACCGGCGACGGCACGGTGTCGCGCGTGGAGACGAAGTCGTCAAAGGTTTCGGCGACCATCACCCTCGGCGTGCCCGCCACCGGCGGCGCCATCGTGGCTGGTGAACAGGGCGTGTGGATCAGTGCGCCCGGCACGCCGCTGGTGAGAATAGATCCCGTCACCAATCACGTCTCGCATGTCTTCGCCGGACCCGGCGGCGGCGCGGTCACGATTGCTGCGGGCTCGTTGTGGATCACAGCGACGCCGACCGATGTGTGGCGAATCGATCCGAAACGTGTTGAAGCCACCCGGCGTTTTGACCCGATGCCGGCGACGCAGGAGAAGCAGCTGGCCGTCGATGGCGTGCCCGTGGACACCGACGGTAATCCGCAGTACTCGACCTTTTCCTTGTGCGCCGTCGATCCGGCGACGCAACAGTCGGGTGCCGCCGTCACCACACGCGTGCCGTTTGTCGGCCGCGCCGTGCCGCATGTCCGGGCGGGTGTGGGGGCCGTGTGCACCCAGGCGTCGACCCGCGTGGAGAACGGTCGCGAAGGGCTCGACCTGATGGCGAAGGGCACGTCACCGGCCGACGCGCTCGCGCAGTTGCTCAAGGCCGACGAGCAGCGCGAAAGCCGTCAGGTGGGCCTGATCGACATGCAGGGCCGCTCGGCCGCGCACAGCGGCAAGCAAAACGGTGCGTGGGCGGGTAGTCGACAGGGCGTGAACTACACCGTGCAGGCCAATATCATGGTGGGGCCGGACGTGATCGAGGCGGTGGCGAACACCTTCGAGGCCAGCGCAGGCACCGGCCTGCCGCTCGCCGAGCGCATGATTCTCGCGATGGAGGCAGGGCAGGCCAAAGGTGGAGATCGCCGATGGGGACTGCTGCAGTCGGCCGCGATCAAGATCGCTGATCCAAACACTCCCGGCCGCGGCGGCGACAACATCGCGCTCGCGATTGAAGTTGGCGAACACGCGGAACCGGTCGCTGAGCTCAAACGCATCTACTACACCACCGCGAGACGCCTCGGGTATCGATCGTTCTCCCGCATCGAGGGGCCCGACGTGATCGAGCTCAAACGTATGCTCCATGCGCTCGGCTACTGGCGGCCCACGCTCGACACGTTCCCCGCCAACGCGCCAACCCGGGACTACGGGCTGTTCGACGACGAGGCCATCGCGGCCGTGGACAAATTCAGAGCCGACAACGGCATGGTGTATCAGGGCAATCCGCCCGGGCTGGTGGATGACCGGTTCATTGATGCGCTGCGGGCGGCCTATTTCGCCAAACGCAAGGGCGGCACACACCAATGAGTGTGCAACGACCGCGATTGACGTCGTGGCTGGCAGGGGTCTGGGTGGCGGGCTGCCTGGTGGGCGTCGCCGCGTGGCCGACACCGGACCATCAGGCGATCCCCGGCAGCACGCTGCGCTGGTACAAAGGCAACACCCACACGCACACGCTCAACAGCGACGGCGACAGCACGCCCGACGAGGTGGTACGCTGGTATCGCGAGCATGGGTATCACTTCCTCGTCCTGACCGATCACAACTTCCTGACCAACGTCGATGGACTCAACGGTGTCCATGGTGCCGCCGAGAAGTTCCTCGTCATCAAGGGGGAGGAGGTCACCTCGTCGTTCCAGACAAAGTCCGTGCACGTCAATGGGCTCGATGTGTCCACGCAGGTCGACCCCTCACGCAATGCCGCGTCGCTCGTCGAAACCATCCAGCAGAATGTTGACGCCATTCGGAAGGCCAATGGCGTTCCGCACATCAACCATCCCAACTTCGGTTGGTCCATCACCGTGGACGAGCTCCGTCAGGTGAAAAACAATCGTTTGTTCGAGGTCTACAACGGGCATCCGCTGGTGCATAACAACGGCGGCGGTGGTGTGCCGGGCATGGAAGAGGCGTGGGACACCATCCTGTCCCAGGGCACCGTGCTCTACGGCATCGCGGTAGACGATGCCCATACGTTCAAGCAGCCGGGCGATCGCAGCGTGGCAGGACCGGGGCGCGGATGGATTTCGGTGCGCGCACCGAAGCTCGACGCGCGAACGTTGCTCGAGGCGGTGGAGCGTGGCGACTTCTACGCGTCCACGGGCGTGGAACTCGTGGATGTGAAGGCGACCGCCACGTCCCTCACCGTCGAGACACGCGTCGTCGGCGGCCGAAAGCATCGCATCCAGTTCATCGGCAAAGAGGGTCGCGTGCTCAACGAAGTCCACGCGAGCACCGCGACCTACACGTTCACGGGCAGCGAGGGGTACGTTCGAGCGAAGGTGACCGACAGCGGCGGCGATGTCGCGTGGGTCCAGCCGATCTTCATGGGCAAACCCAGGTAGAAGTACCGCTCGGAGCCACGTGTGTCCAATCGGGCATAGCCCTCTGGCGCCGCTGTTGGCACGATGGCCGTGTGAGCCATTATCAAATTGCTGTGTTGGTGGGGAGCCTTCGCAAGGATTCCCTGAACCGTCAACTCGCTTCGACGATCCAGGCCATGGCGCCGAAGGAGTTCACGTTCGAGCAGGTCCGTATCGATGACCTGCCGCCCTACAACCAGGACGAGGAGAACAAGCCCTCGGCGGCGGTGCGCCGCCTGAAGGGCCAGATCGGGTCTGCGCAGGGGCTGTTGTTCGTCACCCCCGAATACAACCGATCAATTCCTGGTGCGCTCAAGAACGCGATCGACCATGCCTCGCGGCCGTACGGCAAGAGCGCCTTCGAGGGCAAAGCTGCGGCCGTCATTGGCGCGTCGAGCGGCGCGCCTGGCAGCTCGATGGCGCAACAACATCTGCGTAACATTCTGGCCTACCTCGATTGTCCGACACTCGGGCAGCCGGAAGTGTTCATCCACGCGCGGCCGGGATTCTTCGAGGAGGACGGCACCGTTCACGACGAAGACAGCTGCAAGTTCCTTCAGTCGTTTGTGGACAAGTTTGTGGCGTGGGTCAAGGCCCATCAGCCCCTCGTCGCCCAGGAGTCATCGTCGGCTCCAGACGCAGCGGTCGGCGCACCATCGAAAAAGCGTCGGGAGGATGGCACCTCTGCGGCGCTCAAGTCGCGTAACTCCAGAGTGGACGAGCGGGCGCTGACTCGCGCGACCTCAGGCAAACGCTGGGCCGCGCGCAAACCCCGCTGACGGGCCGTCAGCGCTTGTCGGGCGTCGCCTGTGCCGCGGCGCACCTGCCGAGGTAAGCAGAGGAGCGGAGCCATGCGGGATTGTTCGCGTAGGCAAACACCAGCCCGCCACCTTTGACCGTGTCAATCAGGCCTCTGGCCACGGAATTCCGGACCGCCGGGCAGCCATGGCTTCGTCCGAGCCGCCCCTGCGCTTTGACAAACTCATCGCTCACATAGGGGGCGCCGTGCATGACGATGGCCCGTTCGCGGGCGCGGTCGTTGACGCCCTCTTCGAGGCCATCAAGCCGCAGGGAGTAGCCGTTCTTGCCGACGTAGGGTTCGGCCGTCACAAACAGCCCGAGGCTCGTCTGGTAGGAGTCGGGCGTATTGGAAAAGCGCGCGGCCATGTTCTCGCCGCTGCCCTGACCGTGGGACACCAATTCCTCATACAGGAGCACCTGGCGGCGCAGGTCATAGACCCACAGGCGCTTTTCGGTGGAGGGCAGGGAGTAGTCGATGACCGTGAGGGTGGCTGGCTGATCGACCGCGCCGGCGCGTTGGGCGCAGGAGGCAGCGGCAAGCGCCATCTCGAACACGTCTGGATTGACTGAGCCAAGTGCGCTGGACGGCCAGGAGTCCCTGTCCGGTACGGTATTGGCCGATGCGGGTGAAACGAGGCAGAGAAGGGCCAACAGGCCAAGCATTTTGCTCATATTGTGCATGGTTGTTCTTATATTGACGCCGCTACCAGTCTAGTGGTTTCATCGGCCGGAAGGCGACTAAACTGTCGCCTGGAGAACCCATTTATGAAAAAACTCGGATTTGGAGTCGTTGCGGTCGTTTTTGCTCTGGGAATGTGGATGCCGGTCGTGCAGGCCGACCCCGTCAAGGTCACCGGTGAGCTGATTGACGTGGCATGTGGAGCCAATAAAAAATCTGGCGCCGATCACAAAGGGTGCGCCGAGAGCTGCGCGAAGCGTGGCGAGCCGGTGGCGGTGTTTTCGAAGGACGGGATGTTCACCATCACCGGTCCGCTCACCGAAAACAAGAACGCGAAGCTCATCGAGTTCATGACCAAGCAGGTCGTGGTGACCGGTGAAGTGACCAAGGACAAAGATGGCAAGATGACGATTCTTGCGACGGCGATCACGCCGGCGAAGTAGTAGATCCGGTGCGGTAGAACTGGGACTGAATCGCCTCGATCAGCTCCTTCATTTCTACCGCATCACTTTTGCTGTGCCCGTGACACACGATCGGATTATGCCCGCCGGTCGTTTCAATGAACACGTCCGAGAACAGGATATTGGTGTCGATCTTGATCGACGACACGTGCGAGATGTGAATGGACTTCTCGAGCTTGCCGATCCACTGCGGCGTGTAATGCGTCACGCTTGAGTCGGTGATGGCCACCTGCGAGGGAAACAGCCGGTTCCCCGAGCTCAGCCGGCTCGCGCGGTAGACATGCTCACCCGGAATCTTGCGCCCCTTGGCGATCACGACCCACAGAAGCAGCAGCGCCAGCAGCCCCAGGCCTCCAAGGGCGATCAGCCAGGGATTCGACCAGTCGTAGGGGAGGGGGACCTCGGTGTTCATGACGCGTTCCAGCGTACATCAGCGCGGGCACAGCGAGGCATGGAGGGCTGGGAGCATTAAGCAGATAAGTTCTCTCAGCTCTCCATGGCTCGATGTGAATTCTTCCCTATATTTTGATCAGGCAGACCGCGCCGGGTCGACGGCCAGGTCCGCGAGGAAACGCTCCAGCTTTTGATCGTCAACGGGTTTGACCCAGTGCGCGTCAAACCCCGAATCGGCAGAGCGGCGGCGGTCGGCATCCTGGCCCCAGCCGGTCAGCGCGACGATCACCATCTTGCGGTCGCCCTGTTGTGCGCGAATCTGCTTCGCTGCTTCATACCCGTTGAGCTTCGGCAGGCCGATGTCGAGCAGGATCACGTCGGGTGTGAGTGACTGGGCCGCCTGGACCGCGGCTTCACCGTCATGCACCGCATGCACATCGTGGCCGCTCAACTGCAGCACCATCATCAACATTTCAGCCGCGTCCTTGTTGTCGTCGACAATGAGCACGCGCAGGGGCTCGGAGACGGGCGCCGGGTCGGAGTCCGGCCCCGACGCGGTTGTCAGCACGTCCTCACTGACCGGAAGGGTCACGGTGAATTCACTGCCCTGATCCAGCCCGGCGCTCGAGACAGTGATGTGTCCGCCATGTTTGTCCACGAGCGCCTTCACCAGCGGGAGGCCGATGCCCAGTCCACTGACCGACCGTTCGAGGGAGGTGTCGACCTGCGTGAACAAGTCGAAGATGGTGGACAGATGTTCGGGAGCCAGCCCGATCCCGTTGTCGCGCACGCGGATGTGTACCGACGAACGCCCGCCGGGGTGCACCTCGCGTGTGGCGTCGAGTGCGATCGCGCCACCCTTGCCGGTGAACTTCGACGCGTTGTCGAGCAGGTTGCCGAGAATCTGACCGAGCCGCGTCGCATCAGCGTTGAGCGTGACAGGTTCGCGTGGCATCGAGACCGTCAGCGTCTGTTCGCACCGGTCCATGCGGGGCCGAACCGCATTGACGGCATCAATCAATGCGGCAGACAACAGAATCGGACTGCACTGAACGTTGAGCCGTCCCCGGTTGATGCGATCGGCATCGAGCAGGTCGTCCACGAGACGACCCAGTTGCGCGACCTGGCGTTGCACCACCTCATGCGCTGCGGCCGTCGTCGCGCTGTCGCCATCGGATTTGTGCAGGACCGCCAACGAACTCTGGATGGCCGCCAGGGGATTGCGCAGTTCGTGGCCGAGCATCGCGAGAAACTGGTTGCGCCGCTCGTTGGTGTCCAGCAGTACCACTTCCGCCAGTCGTCGCTGAGTGATGTCGCGCGCGATTTTCGACGCGCCGACCACGACCCCCGAGCTGTCGCGAACTGGTGAGACGGTCACAGAGACGTCCACCGACGCCCCGTCTTTTCTGCGGCGAACTGTCTCGAAGTGATCCACTTTTTCCGCGCGCCGAATGCGGGCAAGGATATCGGCCTCCTCGGCAAGCCGGTCCGGAGGGACGAGCCGCAAAATCGACTGCCCGATCATCTCTTCCGCCGTATACCCGAACAGTAGCTGCGCGCCCCGGTTCCAACTGGTGATCGTCCCAGTCAGGTCCTTGCTCACGATGGCATCGTCGGACGACTCAATGATCGACGCCAGAAACGCATTGGCATTGGCTACGGGAAAGGGTTCTGGGGTGTCCATTCTGGGGTTACCTTCAGAGAGCAATCCACGTGCCGCGATAATTCACGACGAGTACGTAACACCGTTCACAAAATAGGCACCGGCTGACTCAAAAAAGGCCGTCTGCGAATCGGCGATGGCGTGTACCGACGACGCATGCAGACGGCCACCTCCTGAGGCTCAGGCGCCAAATCCTTTTCGCGTCATGACGCCCCACGCGCGTTTGCCCCTGAGGTGGTCGAAAATCCCCACCAGCCGCCACCAGGTCGAGAGCTGCCGATATCCAAAATTCTCAAGGACGCCATAGGCGACAAGTCTGAGCAGATCCCTGGCCTGCGGATATCTCCGGAAGGAGAGTTCCTCCAAGACGACCGCCGCGACCGACAGCACCGTGCCATACACGACCGCGACCAGGAACAGGAGTTGTGCAAACCGCCAGTCCAGAAGTCCGAATGGCACGGCCAGCGCTGTCAGCACGTAACCGGCAAGTTCTATGGCGGGCCCCAGTCCCTCGAAAATGAGGAAATATGGCATCGCGCCCAGACCGACCACTCCGTACCTCGGGTTACAAATCATCCGCGAGTGGAACCCAAGCACTTCGAGCGTTCCCCGTTGCCAACGGCTGCGCTGGCGGGCCAGCATCTGCATGGACTCCGGCACCTCCGTCCAGCAGGTCGGCTCTGCCTGAAAGACGATGCGGAACGGTTCGCCGCGTTCGCGATACACCCGCTGTAGACGGGTGACCAACTCCATGTCCTCGCCGACGGTGTCAGTGCGAAATCCCCCCACGTCGATGACGGCGGTGCGTTTGAACACACCAAACGCACCCGAGATGATGAGCAGGCCGTTGACGGCTGACTGCGCCACGCGGCCGGCCAGAAACGATCGCAGATACTCCACCGTTTGGAACATCGCGAGGTGGCTCGTGGGCAATCTGACTTCAGTCACCCGCCCGTGCTCGACGCGACAGCCGTTGGCGATGCGGATGATGCCGCCCACCGCGATGGTGTCGAGGTCTTCAATAAACGGCAGCACCGCACGGCTCAGGGAATGCTCTTCGAGCACGGAGTCGGCATCGATGACACACACGAGCGCATGCGCCGCCGCGTTGATGCCGGCATTGAGTGCATCGGACTTGCCGCCGTTCTCCTTGTCAATGAGCACCAGGTTCGGATGCGCGAGTGACTGATACACGCCGCGGATCGCACTGGTGACGAGGGTTTGTTCGTAGCTGATGGGGGCGCGTACCATCTCGAACTCGCGCATGGCGACTGCCACCGTGTCATCAGTTGAGCCGTCGCTCACGACGATCACTTCAAACTGCGGATAGTTCAGGAGCAGCAGGGAGCGTACGCTCTCCACGAGCGTTGTGACCTCGTTGTGTGCCGGGGCAATCACGGAAATCGGCGGAGTGGCCGACGACCGGATCAACGCCGAGAGGTCGCGCGTCGTCCACTGCCGACGGTGCTGCCGCAATCGCAAGTAGGCGACGACACAAAATGTCAGATAGAGGGTGTTGAGAATAAAAAAATACGACAGGATCCCCAGTTCGAGAAAGGCGAGCGATTGACTGACGGCCTCCTTCAGCATCGTCAGGCCTTGCCTTCAGCCGATTGAAGCACCCACAACATCTGGCGGGCAAGGTCGCCGGCCTGGCCCTGGTCCTCGGCACGCGCCTGCAAAGCGGCGCGACCGGGAGCTCCCAGTTGGCGCAACGCGCCGGCCGCTTGTGCGGCCGGCAGCCACTCGTCATCGAGCCGGGCGGCCAGGCGAACTGCGGCGTCCGCGCGCCCGCTGCGGCCCAGCGCGCGGGCCGCCATCGCCCGGGCCTGTGGGTCGTCGTCGCCCAGCGCCTTCAACACGTGGTAGTAGCTCCGGTCAGTGAGGCCGAGCGATCCCAGCGCAGTGAGTGCCGCTGCGCGCACCTCGCTGCGGGGATCGCTGCACCAGTCGACCAAGACGTCGACCGCGCCGGGCGCACCGATCATCCCCAACACGTCGGCGATCCGACGCAGTGATTCGGGCTGGGTCCGCGCGAGATCGATCAGGGCGGGCGTGACGGTGGGGCCCAATGAGGACAGGGCGTCGATGACTCTGACGCCTTGATGTTGCGACCCGTCATTGAGCTGCGCAAGGAGCGCGGGGATGGCTCGTTCATCGCGCAACCGGCCCACAGCGTCGACGGCTGCGGCGCGCACTTCCTTGTGGTCATCCTCCAGGGCGCCCAGAATCAACGGCAGGGCGGACGGGTCCTCCACAAATCCCAGCGCGCGGGCGCCCTCGGCGCGACGCCACCAATGGCGGTGCTCCAGGTCCGCTTTCCACTGATCGACCAGGCCAAGGGCGGACGCGGCTGCGTGCACGTGCCCGACCATCTCGCCTTTGGTGGAATGCAGTGGCGCCAGCAGGAGGCCCGACAGCGTGGGGTGATGCGACGTCGGGACGTGACGGAGTGTCGTCAGCGTCGCCGCAGAGAGCCCGTGTTGGGTGATGGTGTCGACAAGCGGGCGGTACCGGGCGATGCGCCGCTGGCGTCTACGCTCTGCGACCGAGCGGACGGCACGCTGAATGAACAGATACCCCAGCAGCAGGAAAAGCGCGGCCCCCGCCACCGACAGAAAGACCACGAGCAGCGGCTGGATCTCGTCGAGCGCCTGGAGCATTATTTGAGCAATCGCGCCACGCGCGCGATCAGCTCCTGCGGATTGAACGGCTTGGTCATGTAGTCATCGGCCCCCAACTCGAAGGCGCGCAGCGTGTCCTGCTCGCGGGCGAGTGCCGACACCACGATGATGCGCGGACGCGGCCCGGGGCCATCACGCAATTCGGCCAGGAGGTCAAACCCGCCTCGCTTGGGCATCATCAGGTCGAGCACCAGGATGTCCGGGTTGTTGGCGCGGACGGCCGCCAAGGTCTCTTCGCCATCAAAGGCGAGCACGGTCTCATAGCCGGCCGCGCGCATCTGGGCATCAATGATGCGAACGACGTCGGGATCGTCATCGGCAATCACAGCGATCGGGGCAGCATCCGCCGAGATGGTGGCGACCTCTTCAGTCACTTCCACGACCGGAGCACTCGGCGCGGCGGGCGTGCCGACTGCTGTTGCGTCCGCAAGGTCCTTGTTGAACGCTTCCATCATCGCGTCCACCACCACGTGGGCGCGCAGGGCCTCACCGCCATACAGCCCGGTCTCACCAACCAATTGCCCCAGATCAGATGCGCGGAGTGCAACGGAGGGAAAGCCGATGGACGCCGCGAGCGTACTCAAATTGCGCGTGATCTCAACCAACGCCGCCACCGGCCCCTGGGGGCCCACCTCAACCAACTGGTCGACCAGAATGCGAATCGACGCCCATTGTGAAGGGAATGTCGCCACGAACTGCTGCCGGGCATCGTCCTGCACGCGGTCGAGCGCGTCTGAGCGATCGGGGGGAGGGGAGGATGTCGACATGGGTTGGTGGGGAGCCTTCCGTAGGTTGCCAACTCACTATTCTATCCAGCGTGCTTCCAGAAGAATGCTCAATTAGGAACATTCACCACCGGGGCGTAAGCTAGCGCTTTCCCATAGTCGAAGCAGGAGGCCGGTAGTGGAGCCACGCCGTCGGGCGTTGTCGCTTGAACTGAAACTGCCGCTGATGGTTGGCGGCGTTCTGCTGGTCGTGATCACGGCATTGGCGCTGGCGTCCTATACGCTGGCCACCGATGCCGAGCGATCCTCTGCGTCCATTCGCTTGGAGCGGGACGCGATTCAGATGGCGGAACGGCTCCATACGGGCTCCCGCCCAACGATTGAGTTTGGCCGCGCACTCTCGGGCGAGGCTGATGTGCACGCCTTTCTCCGGGCGCCTGGTCCACAGTCACAGGCCGACCTGGAGCGCCGCATCGAGTACAACGGCCCGCGCCCTGAAATTGTGTTGGCCGTCGAGCTGGTTGACGCCCGTGCCAACCGACTCCTGGCAGCGGGTCCGCAACAGGCGAATACACCCCGCTTGTCGGCAACCGACTTGGCCACTGCCGAAGGCACAGGCATCGGCTTGATCTACGCCGTCGGCTCCCTCCCGGTGTTTCCCACAGTCGCAAGCGTCCGCGTGGAAGGAGAACGCCTTGGCTGGGTGGTGGTCTGGTGGCATCTGGCCCTGACCATGCGCAGTGGCCAGGGTGTGGCCTATGTAGGCAGCGCGTCCAATCAGGTGTGGACCGACTTGACCGGCATCGTCGCGCCACCAGCACGGGATGTCGCCTCTGATCTGGCGCCATTGCGCTACCCGCGCGACGGGAGGATGCAGCTGGCCGCGCGGGCACCCGTTGCCGGGACGCCATGGCTCTTCCTGATCGAGGCCGACGATGCGACGCTTCTCGCGCCCACGCGTCGCTTTCTGGGTAAGGTCACCGGCCTTGCCCTGGTGGTGTTTGGTCTGGCGTGTGTCGCCATGTGGTTCCTCAGCCGCCGCATTACTGAGCCGTTGCGGCGACTCACCGAAACCGCGGCCGCCATCAGCGCCGGCGACTATTCGAGTCGTGTCGGCTTGACCGGTCAGGACGAAATTGGCCGGCTTGCTGGCGCGTTTGACCACATGGCCGGACGCGTGCAGTCGGCGCACGAAGCCCTGCGCGCCATCGTGGACGAAGCCCCGGTGGCCATC
>JBKJTD010000054.1:0-12778 GCA_046590915.1 Vicinamibacterales bacterium | reverse complement strand
CTCGTCATTGTCATCTCCGTAAAGTATGTCGCCATCGTCCTGCGCGCGGACAATCAAGGGGAAGGCGGCATCCTCGCGCTGACCGCCCTGCTGCCGGTCACCCTGAACAAACGGTCGGGACGCAGGCTGCTTCTGCTCGGCATCTTCGGCGCGGCGCTGCTCTACGGCGACGGCATGATCACGCCGGCCATTACCGTGCTCGGCGCGGTGGAAGGCCTGACGCTGGTGACACCAGTGCTCAATTCATATGTGGTGCCCATTGCGGTGGTGATCCTGATCGGAATCTTTTCGATTCAGCGCTACGGCACCCACCGCGTGGGTCGGTTCTTCGGTCCCATTATGGCCGTGTGGTTCATCACGTTGGCCGTCCTGGGGCTTGTCTGGACCCTGCAGTACCCCGTCGTGCTGACCGCGTTCGATCCACGTCACGCCGTCACGTTTTTTCTCGCGAACGGGTGGCACGGGGTCGTGGTGCTCGGCGGTGTCATGCTGGTCGTCACAGGTGGCGAATCGCTCT
Source organism: Vicinamibacterales bacterium (assembly GCA_046590915.1). GTDB lineage: Bacteria > Acidobacteriota > Vicinamibacteria > Vicinamibacterales > SCN-69-37 > SYFT01. The sequence continues at coordinate 12,261 of JBKJTD010000054.1, read as the reverse complement.
ACGCGGACATGGGCCACTTTGGCGCCCGCCCGATTCGGCTCGCGTGGTTCGGGCTGGTCATGCCGGCGCTCCTGCTCAACTACTTCGGCCAGGGCGCACTGCTGCTGGCAGACCCAACGGCGGCATCCCAGCCGTTTTTTCGCCTCGTGCCCGCGTGGGGGTTGGTCCCCCTGGTGGCCCTTGCGACGGTGGCCGCCGTCATTGCCTCGCAGGCGTTGATCTCCGGAGCGTTCTCCCTCACGCGACAGGCCGTGCAGTTGGGCTTCTGTCCTCGACTTGCAATCACCCACACGTCCCGCCACGAGATGGGCCAGGTCTACGTGCCGTACGTCAACTGGTTTCTCATGCTCTGCACGATCGCGATCGTCATCGGCTTCGGGTCTTCAAGCGCTCTCGCGGCCGCGTACGGCATCGCGGTGACGATGACGATGGCGATGACGACGATGCTGTTGCATGCGGTGATGGTCGGCCGATGGCACTGGCCGACGTGGATCGCAGGGCTGGTGACCACCACATTCCTCACAATTGAGCTGGCCTTCCTGATTGCGAACGTGCCAAAAATCATCCATGGCGGCTGGCTGCCGATCGTCATAGGCGCCGCGCTCTTCACGCTGATGACGACCTGGAAGGCGGGTCGGCAGATTGTGGCCACACGCATCATTGCGAGGACCGAGCCGCTGGAGGATTTTGTGGCTCGAATTCCTGTGACAGCTCCGGCGCGCGTCGCAGGCACCGCCGTCTTCATGACGGCGCAGACCAAGGGCACGCCACCCGCGCTCGCGCACAACCTTCGCTACAACCGCGTGCTCCACGACCGGGTTGTGACGCTCATGGTCAGTACAACGACGACGCCCCATGTGCCGGCGGAGGAGCGCATTGCGATCAACAACATGGGGCAGGGCGTGTGGGACGTGTCAATCCGTTACGGCTTCATGGAGGACCCGGACGTGCCGGCCGCACTCGCGCAGGCGCGGGAGTTGGGCTTAGATATTGACCTGAACGACGTGACGTATTTCCTCGGACGGGAAACGTTGCTGGTCACGCGCCAGCCAGGCATGGCCCAGTGGCGCGAGCAGATTTTTGTGCTGATGTCGCGCAATGCGCAGCGGGCGGTCACCTTCTTCAGGCTGCCTCCGGAACGCGTCGTCGAGCTCGGGATTCAGGTCGAGCTGTAGTCGGCGGTTACAATGACGGTGTCCATGAACCGCACTCCAGAAATGGCCACGTCCTCGGCGACAGCCAGTGTCCTGACCGACCCCTCGCTGTATCTCAACCGGGAGCTCAGCTGGCTGGAGTTCAACCGGCGGGTCCTCGCACAGGCCAGGGACGCGTCGCATCCGCTGCTCGAGCGCGTGAAGTTCCTGGCGATCGTCGGGTCGAACCTCGACGAGTTCTTCATGATTCGCGTGGCGTCCCTGCTCCGGAAGCAGCGCACCAACACCGAGGACGTGTCCGCCGACGGCATGACCACGGGCGAACAGATTCTGCAGGTCCGCAAGCAGGCCACCGAGATGCTCGCGCAGCAGGCCGCGTGCTGGAACAAGGAGTTGCGGCCGCAGCTGGCAGAGCACCACGTCAAGTTTCTGGATCCTGCGGAGTTCACGCCGGCCATCACCCAATACCTGGAAGGCTATTTCACGCGCGAGATTTGGCCGGTGCTGACGCCGCTCGCTTTTGATCCCGGTCACCCGTTTCCCTACATCTCCAATCTGAGCCTGAACTTTGCGGTGGTGGTCAAACACGGAGGCCGCACGAAGTTTGCACGCGTGAAACTGCCGGATGTCCTTCCGCGGTTCATCCAACTGCCCGACCGTCTGGGCGCGAGTCACACCACGAGTGTCGTCTTTCTTGAGGATGTCGTCCGCATTAATCTGCCCAAGCTCTTCCCTGGCACGACGGTCAAGGGTGCGTGCCTTTTCCGTGTGGTGCGTGATGCGGACCTTGTGATTCAGGGAGACGAAGCGGACGACCTGCTCGAATCCATTGACGAGGGGCTTCGTCAGCGCCGCCACGGCGCGCTCTCGCTGCTGCTGGTGGAGTCGGGCGTGCCCAAGCGGGTGCTCGACATCCTCATCGAGAATTTCGAGATCGAGGACGAGAACGTCTTTCGGACGAAGGAGCGCCTGGGCTTCAGCGACTGGATGCAGCTCTCACGCCTGCACCGGCCCGAGCTCAAATACCCGCCCTTTCAACCCGCGCCGATTTGGGCCTCGGCAGATCCCGAAACGATCTTCGACGAGCTGCGCCAACGTGACCGCCTGGTCCATCACCCATTCCAGTCATTTGGCGCGGTCGAGTCGTTCCTGCGCGCGGCCATCGATGACCCGCTGGTCATCGGCATCAAGATGACGCTATACCGCATCGGCGCCAATTCGCCGCTCATCGACTTGCTGCTCACGGCGGCCGACGCGGGCAAGCAGGTGGCGGTGCTCGTCGAGCTCAAGGCGCGCTTTGATGAACGCAACAACATCCAGTGGGCGCAGCGTCTTGAAGCCGCAGGCGTGCACGTCGTCTACGGGCTGGTCAACCTCAAGACCCACTGCAAGGTGTGCCTGATCATCCGCAAGGAAGCGTCCGGCATCCGCCGCTACGCCCACCTGGGCACGGGCAACTACAACGCAGCGACGGCACGGTTGTATACCGATCTCGGGCTCTTCACCTCCAGAGATGCGATCGTCGAAGACGCGTCAGACCTGTTCAACTACCTGACCGGTTACTCCCATCAACACCAGTTTCGGGAATTGCTCGTGGCACCGGTCAGTCTGCGGAGCGAGCTCGCCCGACTCATCGACCGGGAAATCGCCCACGCAGAGGCGGGCAAACCGTCGGGCATCATCATCAAGGTCAATGCCGTCACCGACGCCGAGATTGTCCGGCGGCTTTACCGCGCCTCACAGGCCGGCGTGCGTGTTGATTTGATCGTTCGCGGCGTCTGCGTTCTGCGCCCAGGCGTCCCGGGGGTGAGCGACCACATCACCGTCCGCTCCATCGTCGGCCGATTCCTCGAACATTCGCGCATATTCTGGTTTGCGAATGCCGGCACCCCGCAGATTTACATCGGCAGCGCCGACATCATGGAGCGCAACCTCGACCGGCGCGTCGAAGTGTTGTGCCCGGTGGTGAACCCGGCCATGTTGGGGCACCTGCACGATGTGGTCTTGTCGGCCTACCTTCGCGACACCGTCCGCAGCCGGATCCTTACGGCTGATGGACGGTACGTCGCACCCAACAACACCGACGCCCCGGTGGTCAACTCGCAGGACCTCCTGCTGTACTGGCACGCGGCGGAAGCGCGCGCCGAGGGGTGAGCAATCAGTAGCCCGCCCCAAGCAGTACCGCGTTGATAAACAGCAACCCTGTCGCTTCGGTGAAGGCGCGGTAGTTCGGGTCCTCGGCAAAGGCGATCACGTGGCCTCGGCCGACGGGGACGTGCATGAGGTAGGACTTCTGCTGAACCAGATCGCGCGCTTCGGGCCACATGAAGCCGGCGGCAACGACACGATCCTTGGCGGCGTACACGCCGACGTTGGTGCCGGCGTTGAGCTTCACGGGCATGAACATGCGGCTGCCCTCCATCACCACCTGAATTTCATCGTCGAGCCCGGCCGAGAGCCAGTGTTCCTTGTCCAGTTTCACGCGGAGAATGGCGCCAGCGGTGCCGTCCGGTGATCCGCGCTCGATCTTGATCGCCTCGTTGTAGTCGAACTTCTCGATGTCGATCTTGGGCGGCGTCTTTTTCTCGTCGGCGGCACCACCGGCGGCGGAGCCGTCGCGTTGGAGGAGGTGCGTCGGTACGAGACCCGCGCGTTCGCTGGTCGCCCACGCGGACGCCTGGCCGAGGGTAATCAACGTGCCGCCGCGACCGAGCCAGTCCTTGAGACGACGTATCTGGTCGTCGCTGAAGCTGTAGCTGCCCGATGGCAGGACGAGCACGTCATACAGCGCCATGTCGATGCGGCCGAGCGAGGCGGTGCGCACCGTGGTCACGGGCTGCTTCCACCGCTGTTCAAGCGCATACCGCGCCCAGCCTGCCGAGAGGCTCGACGTCGGTGCGTCCCATGCGAGCAACACCCGAGGTGCCTTCAGCGCAGACGTTTCATTGCTGCCAAGCGAGACGCCGCTCTCGACAAATGCGGAATCAATCGGAGTGATCTCGACGCCGTGACGGGCAGCAGCTGAACCCAGACGCGCCAGCAGATCGGGTGTGTTGCCCTGAATCCGGATAAATGCCGACCCGCCCGGAAAAACCTTCCCCGCAATCGTGAAGGTGCGGGGCACGCTCGTCATCTTCACCCCGGCCTGCAGCAGTTCGACGGCGGCTTCGGCGGCCTTGAGTCCCCACGGCATGATGTACCCGACTTTCGACGCGGCCAATGGGGCGCCCGCCGCAACGACCGAAGGCTCGCGCGGCACAAGCGTCGCACGCGTGGTGACGGACGTCGTGTTCGGCATGATGTCGAGGTCGTACAACATCGCGAGGTTCCACGCGGTGACGTCGTAAATCTGATCACCGAGGCCACGCTTGCGGCGACGGTCCTGTTCCTTCAGGAACGCCTCATCCATCACAATCGAGGCATCCAGCAGATTGCGCACCAGGCGTCCTGCCGGCTGCGCGAGAGGGACGATGAGGGAGCCGACGGGAAGGGTGCGCGCGCCGATCTTGATGGCTTCGTCAGCGCGGCGCACGTCGATGCCCTGCGCAGCAAGGCGCTGGGCGAGGTGCAGGGCTCTGGCCGGATCGGTGCCCGCGTCGATCAGATATTCCTTCGGGCCGGAGTCGGCCAGACGAATGGCCGACTGGCGGTAGTTGAGAAAATCCCGAAGCATCGCTTCGCGGTTTTTTGCGGCCGTGATCGCGGTGGTCACCGCAGAGGTGAAGTGTTTGAGCACGCCTTCGCGGTAGGTCAGCAGTTTGCCGTCCTGGCGCTGAAAGCGGAGACCACGCGCGGAGGCCATTTCATAGGTCATGCCGACGGCGCCGTGGAAGACCGGCCAGGAGTCGCCGTAGCCTGGGTAAAACGCGTCGAACACTTCGCGCACGAAGTAGCCGTAGCCTCGACTGTCGAAGACCTCGCCGTTGGCGCGGCCCATCGCTTCGAGCCACTTGCGCTGGTCTTGTGTAATCAGCGGATTGACCGGATCGGCCGGCGGCGCGAAGTAGTACTCGGAGTCGCCACTTTGCTCGTGCAGGTCGACGGCCACCTGCGGGAAGAAGTCGAGCATGATCTTGATGCGGCCTCTGGTTTCGGGCTGGGACATCGCGAACCAGTCGCGGTTCATGTCAAAGAGATAGTGGTTTGCCCGGCCACCAGGCCACGGTTCGTCGTGCTCAGCGGATGCAGGATCGGCATCCGCGACTCCGGCCGAGCGCCCCTGCTGGTTGGCTGCCACAAATCGCGCGCGCCCGTCGGGATTCTGCGACGGGTCGATCAGCACCAGGGACTCGCGGAACACCGTGTCGACGTCCGCGTTGCCCTGCGCGGCAAGCAGGTGATACGCCTCAGCCAGTGCGGCATCAGCGCCGGAAATTTCGTTGCCGTGCACCGAGTGGAACAACCACGTGATGACCGGCATCTCCTTGACGAGCTGATCGAGCTCCCCCTGCGAGGCGCCCCGGGGATCTCCCAGACGCTGCATCCCCTTCTTGATGGCATCCAGTTGCGCAATGCGCGTGGGGTTACCCACCACCAGCACGTGCAGCGGCCGGTGCTCCCAGGTGCGCGCGTATTCGATGAGGCGCGTCCGGTCAGGCGCCGCTGCGTTGAGCGCCTTGAGGTAGGTGGTGATGGATTCAGGGGAGGAGATTTCCTCACCGTGATCCCAGCCCAGCACGGCCTTGATGGTCGGGATTTTTGCGTCGTAGCGAGTGCCGGGCCACAGCTCTTGTGCAAACGACAGGGCGGGCACACACGACACCAGGAAGGTCAGGAGGAGACGGGACGTTCTGGACATATCCACAAGAGTGTAAACCACACGCGTTCGGTGCGGAGTGTCCTCGCGGGGCGGCGGCTTCAGCCGCGCCAAACGTCTTATTCGAAGCGGGTCAGGGCCACGTCGATGCGGCGCACTTCGTTGCGCGCCGGGCGCCACTGCACGAGGATCGGCGACTGATAGAGGCCCTGCACGAGTTGCCCCTGGCCTTCCGACTTCGCGTCCGACACCATCAAATCAATTGAGCGGCGCATGCGGAGGAACCGCGACGCCGGAGCTTCGAGGCTGCGCGCGACCAGGCGTTCAATGCGTGAGCTTTGCAGCCCCAGCGCGTCGAGCAACTGATTCATCGCGCGCACCAAATCGTATTGCGCGTAGCCGATTGCCTTGGCGGGCACCGCGCGGGGATCGTTCCAGGCGTGACGCACTTTCTCGCGGGCGAAGCGCAGCGGATTTTGCAGCACCTCGGCAAGGTCGTGTTTCATCAACAGCGTCTCGTATTCGTTGACCGTGAGGCTCGCGAACTGTTCATTGGTCGCCAGCTCAAGTCGCACACGGCCCTTGGTGACGCCATGGGCCTTGACGAGCGCCTGCACTTCATCGAGGAAGCCCAGTCGTTGTTCCTTCAGGTTGACCGCGTCAATGGAATGCGTCGACACCGGCACTGCCAGCGTGATCCGTGCCACTTCCACTTCGTTGTTGTACCCGACCACCCGAGCTGTGCGTCGGCGCGGCACGTCCTTGTAGACGCCGTCGAAGTCGACGAAGTAGATCGGCGCGGGCCGCTGGGCATCCCCCACCACACAGGCGCGAATGCCGCCGCCCATGAAAGCGAGGTGTGAGTCGGCGTTGGTCGGCTCGACCGCCTTCTGCTCAGGCGCAAGTTCGTCGCGCAGCTCCAGCTGGTCGTGGCGATACCCGGCCCCTTCGGGGAACACGTTGCGGAAGACGTCGAGATAGGGACTCACCGACCCGAAGCGCGCAATCAGGCGCGCGGCGAGACTCTGCGGCAGAAAGCCCGCGGTCGAGTGCTCGGACGCATAAAAGCAGTGGCGGAAGCCCTCGACCGCATCCCCATGGAGCTCCGCTGTGCGGGCTCGCATGTCCACGACATCAAGTCGGGCACGGGGGGTGATCGGAAGGGCGAGTTCTATCGGTGACAAGGACGTTTCGAGGCCTCGGAAAGAAAGCGTAACACGGACCTTACATCAGCCCGCGGATCCAGCCGCCGTCGACGGCAATGGACTGGCCGGTGATGTAGCTGGCCCGGTCTGAGGCCAAAAACGCCGCCAACGCCGCAAACTCCCTCGGCTCTCCCAGGCGCCCCATCGGAATCTGCGCCTCCCACTTGCCTGCGACGGCCTCAGGGGTGGAGCCGGACGAGGCGGCCATCTGCGAGGCCAAATCGACCACCCGGTCGGTTCGCGTGTATCCGGGGAGCAGGTTGTTCACCGTGATCCCGTGCGGAGCGACCTCGTTGGCCAGCGTTCTGGCGAAGGCGGTGACGGCTGCGCGCAGGCTGTTGGACAACATCAGTCCATCCACCGGCTGTTTGGCCGCAATCGAGGTGACGTTGAGTATGCGCCCCCACGTGCGGGCTTTCATGTCGGGCATCACGGCCCGCGTGAGGCCGACGGCGCTCGTCAACAACACGCGGGTGGCTTGATCCCAGTCGTCGGGTGACAACACGTCAAAGGTGCCCGACCGCGGTCCGCCCGAGTTGGTGACGAGAATATCGACGGGCCCCAGGGCAGCCTTGGTGGACGCCGCCAGCTGCGCGACGTCCTCTGCCCGAGATACGTCTGCGACAAAACCCACGGCGTGTCCACCGGCCGCGGTGATCTGCGCCACCGTGGCATCGAGTGCCTCTTGGCCGCGCGCGCAAATGGCCACGCGTGCGCCCTCCGCCGCCAGTTCCATCGCTATGGCGCGCCCCAGGCCCTTGCTGCCGGCCGCCACCAACGCCACCCGACCTGTCAGTCCCAGATCCATGGCGTTACCGGCGCAGGTAGTCGTCGGTCTTGGCGAGCCAGTCGGCGCGCGGCGGGCTGAAGACGTCCACGTCGAGCGTGTCCTCAAGGGCGACGGCTTTGTGCCACACCATCGACGGGATGTGCAGCACTTCGCCGGCGCGGATGATGACCTCCTTCGCTTCGTCCTCGCCAATATAGAAATGGAGGGCGCCTTCCAGCACGTAGGTCAGCTGTTCGTTCTCATGCTGGTGGCGCGCAACGATGCAGCCCTTCTTGAGGTAGACATGGGCCAGCATCATGCGGTCCCCGGTAATCAGGCGCCGGTCGAGCAGGTCGGTAACCTTCTCCTTCGGCATGTCATCCCAGCGGTAAAAAGTGACGTCGGACACTATGTCATTGCCTCCACCGCACACATTACCCGAGTTTGCCACCGCACCGTGATTCCATAAAAGCGGTCAAAATTGGCGCAAACGTGCAGTAAACCTCAATGTGCAGACCTGCACAGCCGCCGACCCGTCCCGCGGTTACACTTGGCCTGTGCATTGCATTACATGTGTGTGAACAATGCATCTGAAGGAGCAACTGCCCATGTCTCGAATTATGAAACTCTTTGTTGGCGCCGCTGTGGTGACTGTCGCAGCGACATCAGTACTTATGGCACAGGCCGCGGTCACCCTGCACATGCGTAACGGTGACGCGATCTCGGCTTCCCTCATCGACCTCGGGGCCGGTGGCTTTGAAGTGCGAGTCGGGGCCGATACCCGCATGATCCCCAAGGATCAGGTGGCGTGGGTGGACTTTGGTGGTTCGGTCAACGTGACCCCCGCCGCCATCAACACCATCAACGGCAACAATCACCTCGTGGTGATGAAAAACGGCGACACCATTCTCGGCAATTGGGATGACGTCGGCGGCACCACGCCGCTGCGCCTGTCCTTTGTGACCGCGAGTGGCAACCGTGACCTCACGTCAAACGACGTGGCGCGCATCTACATGGCGCGTCCGTCGGGTTCCGGTCTGGCGAGCGGCAGCGGCGCCGTTGCCAACCCGGAACGGGGCGGCATGCAGGCTGATGGCTCGGTGGCCGTGATGGCCAACCAGCCCTGGACCGACACGGGCATCAACGTCCGCGCTGGCGAAATGCTGCGCTTCGACGTGTCGCAGACGATTCGCTTCGGCACGGGTGCCGGCGACGAAGCCACGGCCGACGGCAACGCCGACGGCACGGCCCGCGCGGTGCTCCGCACGGTGCCCGTCCGCTCGATGCCCGTGGGTGGTCTCATCGGTCGCGTTGGCAACGGCCAGCCGTTTGCCATCGGCACCGCGCCGCAGCCGATTCGCATGCCGGTCAACGGCCGTCTGTGGCTGGGCATCAACGACCTGTCGTTCAACGACAACTCGGGCAACTTCCGGGTCATCGTCAGCCGCTAAGGCGGCCTGGCGCCACGCAACACCGAAGCCCGGGGGCATTGCCTCCGGGCTTTTTTTATGGGTGCCCGAACTGGCGTCAAGTAGACTCGCGCTCACGAGGTCAAACGTGAAGCGCATAGTCCTGACAATCCTGGTGACAACGGCGTGGGTGGCGATGGCGCCACTGACAGCACAGCAGCGCGCAGGCGGCGCGCAGAACTACGACTACTGGGCGCCGCAGCGCGAGATGATTCGCTACGGACAGCAGGCCATCTTCATGTGCAACGGCCTGTTCACTTCCAATCGCACACTCGAACAAGTCTTCGCGCACGAGCTGAAGTTCCTCCCGACGCCCGTCGGCACTGCGCAGGGCGGCGACTACGTCGTTGACAAGGAGCGGAAGGCGGTGGCCATCGGCAAGCCGGGCGGCGCCACGCCGGTCATGCGCGCAGCGTTCCGCGAAGGCATCGGCTGCGTCATCCTCGCGCCGAACCAGACGTTTGACGATATCGAGCGCCTTCCAGCACTCACGACACCCCCGGTCGCCGGCGACCCTGCGACGATCGCCTGGCCCGACGGAGACCTCGTTGCGAAGCAACCACTTCCCGCAGGCGTCGATGCGGCGAAACTCCAGGCTGCGTCCGATTGGGCCTTTACCCGGCCGACGCCGGAGCAGGACACGCTGAGCCTGCTGGTGGTGCACAAGGGCCGCATCATCCACGAACGCTACGCCGAAGGCGTGGATATGACGACGAGGACGCGGACGTGGTCGACGGCCAAGAGCATCGCGTCCACGTTGATTGGGATGCTTGTGGATCAGGGCAAACTCAAACTCGACGACCCGCTGCCGATTGAGTGGCTGCCCCGCCCCACGGCCGGAGTCAAGGACCCGCGGGCGGCGATCACCCTGCGGCATGTGCTCCACATGTCGAGCGGCCTCGAGACGATCGACAACGGCGGACTCGAGTACGCAACCGGCTCCGGCCTGTCCTACTGGGCCGGCGCGAGTTCCGTCGAAGGCGCGCGCAGCCGCGCGCTGATTCGTGAGCCCGGCACGAGCTGGGACTACGAAAACTACGACACGATCCTCGCGGTCTATGCGATGAAGCTGGCGCTCGGCAGCGACGCGGCGTATCACGCGTTTCCGCGCACCGCACTTTTCGACAAGATCGGCATGCGCAACACGCTCGTCAGCACCGACCGCTTCGGTGACTTCATCTTCAGCAGTCAGGTCTACACCAATGCGCGCGACCTCGCGCGTCATGGTCTGCTCTATCTCCACGGTGGCATGTGGAACGGCCAGCGCCTGATCTCGAAGGAATGGGTGGATTTTGTGCGCACGCCCGCACCGTCAACAAAAACTCGCGGCAACCAGTACGGCGGGCAGTTCTGGCTGGTGCCAGACGACCGGATGGACGTGCCCAAAGGGGCCTACGCCACCAACGGCAACCGCGGCCAGTACACGATCATCGTGCCCTCACACGATCTCGTCATTGTCCGTCGCGGCCTCGACTATGGGCGCCAGGGGTTCAGTCAGTGGGACCTGACGCGCGAAGTGATCAAGGCGATTGAAACCCGATCTCAGGGCTCGTCCCCGCTCGGTCCGTAGATCTGCGGCACGGTCGAGCCCATGGGCCGCAGGTAGGTCGTGATCTGGCCCCGATGATGCACGATGTCGAAGAGAAAGCTCCACGCCATGGGCGACGCGGGCCGCTGCTTGCCGAAGAAGTGCAGGTTGCCGCTCCACCGCTCAGCGGTCAGTGCTCCCCACCGCTCCGCCATCACGGCACTCTGCGTCTCGTAGGCCTCAACCACGGCCGCCATCGTGTCCGGGATCGGGGCTGGCGCCCATTCAACCGTGCCGGTCTCGAGCGCGTCGATGATCATCTTTTCCTCGCAGACAATCTGCCACGCGATCTCGTGCGCCGTCCTCGACTTGGGGTCCGGTCGACATGTGGATCCTTCCGGGATGCGGGCCAGCACATTTCGAGTGGTTTGTGTTTCGTGCAGCCAGAACTGCGTGAAGAGGGCCTGTTCGCTCATATTGGTCCGGCATCATAACAAAGCATCGAATTGCACAGGGCGAGCGCATGCAACCTGCGACAATTGGATGTGCCCCTGAAACGATTTCTGACCTCCTTGGCTCTGACTGCCTGCGTCATCGGCGACGTCGGCGGCTCGGCCGCGCAGCAGCAGGTGGTGTTTCGCGGCGCGGGTGAGGTGGTGCGCGTCTTTGTCACGGTGACCGACAGGGATGGCCGCCTTGTGACGAAGCTCACGCAACCCGATTTCGAGGTGCGCGATGATGGCAAGCCGCAGCCGATCACGCTCTTCGACAACAGTCCGCAGCCGATCCGGCTGATTGTCATGCTCGATGTGTCCGGCAGCATGGATGGAAATCTACCGCTGCTTCGTGCCGCTGCCAATCAGCTCATCACGCGCCTCCAGCCACGTGACGCCGCGCGCATCGGCACCTTCGGCAACGAAGTGGCCATCAGCCCGACGTTCACCCTGGATGCGAAAGAGTTGCGCAGCGCGCTGCCCGACGCCATCGACCCTCAGGCATCAACCCCCTTGTGGCGCGCCATTGATGAGGCGATGAATGCGTTTGGCGACACTCGCGACGATCGCCGCGTCGTCCTCGTGCTGAGCGACGGCGCGGACAGCGGGCCGATTTTCCGCAAACGTTTTGTCAGTCAGGTCGAAGTCATCGATCGCGCGCGTGATGAGGACGTGATGATCTACGCGATCGGCCTGCGAAGCCGGCGTGGCGGGATGGGGGCGACTGACTTGTCCTCCATGATGCAGTCTGGCTTGCCCGATCCCGGCCTTGCGCGTGTCGCGGAAGAAACCGGCGGTGGTTATACCGAGATCCGGGTCGGGCAGGATCTAGGTGCCAGTTTCGCGGCGGTGATTGACGAACTCCACAGCCAGTATGCCCTCGGCT
>JBKJTD010000360.1:0-8927 GCA_046590915.1 Vicinamibacterales bacterium | reverse complement strand
CTGGCCCGATGTGCCGGTGGCCACGCCCGCCGCGCGTCCTGCGGGCGAAACGCACCTGCGCGAAGACGATCCGTGTCTGGCCGACCATCAGGTGCTGGGGCGCAAGGTCCTGCCGGCACATCGGGCCAGCAGCGCTCCCGCTCGAACGGATACAGCGGCAGAGGCACGCGCCGGCACTCGGTCGCCGCATGGACCTCGGTCCACGGCACGTCGAAGCCCTTGACGTAGAGGCCCGCCAAGGTCGGTAGCGAGCGCCGTCCATCACTCGCGTGACGCAGCACCTCACCGTACATCGCCAGGTCGGCGGCGTCGGGACGTTCTCCACGGCCCAGCAGCACGCCAGGTGGGACCTGGCCCGTCAGGGCGGCGCGCAGAGCCGCAGCGAGATCAGCCACCGAGCGGACCACGACTGCGCAGCGGAAATCAAAGTGCCGGCGGCCGCAGCCGAGCGTGAAGGCGACGTCCGCGATGACGGCATCCCCGTGGGCCTCCGCCCATGCCGCCAGGTCCGCCATCCGTCGTCGCAGGCCGTCGTGCGTTTTCGCAGACACGACACACACCTGATCGTCGGCCGTCGGCACGACCTCACCGGCGGCCATCGGCTGTCGATATTCCTCGAAGACCATGTGGGCGTTGGTGCCGCTCAAGCCGAACGAACTCAACGCGGCGAACCTGGTGTCGGTGCCGGGGGCGAGATCCCAGTCGCGGTATTTCGTGTTGACGAAGAAGGGGCTGTCGTTGAGCGGAATGTGTTCGTTCAGCTGGTCATAGTGGAGGGTTGGCACCAGCTTGCGGTGTGAGAGACACAACAAGGCCTTGATGGCCCCGGCGACTCCTGCCGCGGCCAGAGCATGGCCGATATTCGATTTGACGGATCCGATCGCGCAGTAGCCCGCTGCAGTGGTGAACTGTCTGAAGGCACGGGTCAGCGCCTTGACCTCGATCGGATCACCGAGTTTCGTGCCGGTGCCGTGCGCTTCGACCAATCCTATGGCTGACACCGGAATGTCGAACGCGCGATACACACCGGCCTCAAGCTGTTCCTGCGACACGGCGCTGGGAGCGGTGATCCCGTTGGTGGCACCGTCGTAGTTGATCGCCGATCCACGGATGACGCCGTAGATGTGATCCCGGTCGCGCTCGGCCTGATCCAGACGCTTGAGGAGCAGCACTCCCACGCCCTCGGCCAGCACAAAGCCGTCCGCGTCCTGATCGAAGGCACGACACTGCCCGGTGGGCGACAACATGGCGCCGCGACTGGTCATGACATGCATCGTCGGCGTGGTCATCACATACACGCCGCCGGCCAGAGCCGTCTCACACTCACCCGCCCAGATGCTGCGGCACGCCTGGTGCAGGGCCACGAGAGAGGAGGAACAGGCGGTATCAATCGCCATATTCGGCCCCTTGAGGTCGAGAAAATATGCAATCCGGCCCGACAGCATCGAACAGGTATTGCCCAGCAGCGACTGCGCGCCCGGGGTTTCGTGCGCCGCGTTGAGCACGTGCAGGTAGTCACCCTGGCCCACCCCGACAAACACGCCACACGCCGTACCGGCCAACCGGCCCGGGTCATAACCGGCGTCTTCAATGGCGTGCCACGCGGTCTGCAGGAACAACCGCTGCTGGGGGTCCATCTGCGCGGCCTCGGCCGGGGACAGACTGAAGAACAGCGGGTCGAACTCATCCACTCCGTCCAGAAATCCGCCCCACCGCGAATACGTCTTGTTGGGCCGCATCGGTCTCGGGTCGTACACCTCGTCTATCGACCAGCGCGCTGACGGGACCTCGCGCACGCTGTTGACGCCTTCCGACAAGGTGCGCCAGAACTCGTCGAGATTGGCCGCGCCTGGGAACCGGCCAGCCATGCCGATGACCGCAATCCCGGCGGGAGCGGATGACTCCCGAGGGCGCTGCACGACCGGCGCTGGCACCGGCTCCATCGTGAGCTGTATTTTTGACGGCGCGGGCGCGGACACGGAGGGGGCGGAGGGGGCGCTGGACAACACGACCTTGGCCCGCGGAGGTGCGGACGGCGGCACCACCTGCACCGGCACTGTCGCCGGCGCCAACGGCTCGGTGGCTCGGGCCGAGATGACCGACGCCTGCAGTTGCCCCAGCTGCTGCGCCACATGCCGCGCGTACTTCTCAATGGTCGGACAGTCGTACAGCACCACGGCATCAAGCGAGAGACCGAACTCGGCGTTCACATCCCGCGCAAGTTCCACGGCGGCGATCGAATCCACGCCCATGTCCTGGAAGGTTGACTCCGCGCGGACCTGGGCGTCGTCCATGTGCAACAGGTGCGCCACGATCGTGCGAATCCTGGCTTCGATGGCGGCCGCGTCGGTCGCGGGTGTCACCGACGGAGCTGCGGCGCTCGGCTGCACCTGCGCTGGCGCGGGCTCCCGATGCGCCAAGGGGGCGTCGCCCAGCGATTCGAGCCGATCGATGCGCTGCTCGATCGTGTGGCGCACATCGGAACGCGTGATCGTTTCGTCGTGCATCGCCAGCTCTTCGGCGACCACGCGCGGTAGCTGATCGAGCAGACGTTGTGCCATGGTCTGCTTGAGCAGCTTGAGTGCATTCAGCGGTTTTGCGGCGAGCGATCGCGCCCGTGCCATCGCTTCCGGCAGCACCTTCGCGCGAGGGGTGACGGTCAGCGGCGCGCCCTTGTCCTTGAGCGCGTGGCCGGTCAAGGAATCGGCCGAGAACATCAGCTCCTGGGCCAGATTGGCGCCGAACTTCTCCCGAAAAAACAACGTGCCGCCCATGCCCGGCGTAAATCCGTATTGCATGAAGTTGGCGCCGTACACACTTTCTGAAGCGAGATACACGATGTCGGCTTGACAGCCGAACGCGAGGCCTCCGCCGACGGCGTGCCCTTCCATCGCCGCAATCACCGGCACCGGACAATCGAGCAGGCCGCGGTAGACGAACGGGACGTCGGAGTACTTCAGCCGACCCTCGGAAATGCCGACCAGTGCCTCCTTCGTTCCACCAAGACAGAACACTTCGTCGTAGCCCGCCAGCACCACGACCTTGATCCTCGGATCGGTGCTGATGGCAGAAAAAATCCGTTCCAACTCATCAACAAAGACACCGGCCATCTGATTGCGGTTGGCCCGGTCGTGCATCATCACGAAGGCAATCGAGTCCTCAATCAGTCGCGCACTGATCAGTGAGAGCTCCACCGGCAGCGTCACCGTCGCCGCCGGCTGCCGGGTCACGGGCTTCTGGTAGCTGTCAAACCAGTAGCGCTGCGACCGATCGAACGGATACGTCGGCAGAGCGACCCGGCGCGGATGCGGCCCCGCGTACCACTGCTGCCAGTCGACGGTGCCACCCTGTGCCCACAGACGCGCCACCTCCGCCGGCGTCCGCGTGGCCAGCGCTGCGTCCATCGGTCCGGACAGTTCAGGCCGGCCTCGTGTGCCCCCGCGCGTCGGCACTTCACGGTTGCCCACACCCACTGACACACCTTCCGCCAGCGACGGGTGCTTCAACCAGGCCTCCAGCCGCGCACGCACCTCGTCGACCGTTCGGGCCACAAACGCCAACCGGCACTCCATGGCTTCGCGCCCGACCTGCAGGGTGTACGCAATATCCGCCACGTTGCGATCGTTGTGATCGAGGTGCTCGCGCAGACGAATCGCCGCCTGCCTGAGCCGATCCTGGTTCTGCGCCGACAGCACCACAATGACCGGCTCGTCGGCCGACGCCACTGCGGGCGTGCAGTCCCGCTGCTCCACCCACGCGTCGATGAGCACATGGGCATTGGAACCACCGGCGCCAAACGACGAGACTCCCGCCACGCGCCGACCGCCCGCCGGCTCCCAGTCCGTCAGGCTCCGCTGCACCACAAATGGCGTGGCACTGAAATCGATGTTGGGGTTGAGCCGCTCCGCGTGGAGCGAGGGCACAAGTTTGCCGTGCTGCAACTGCAGCAGCACCTTCGTGACGCCCGCGACGCCGGCGGCGGCCTCGCAATGGCCGATGTTGGACTTCACCGATCCGATGGCGCACGTGTGTGCCACCGCTTCGCCGTACGCCTGACTGAGGCCGGCGATCTCAATGGGATCCCCAAGGGTCGTCCCGGTCCCGTGTGCTTCCAGGTAGCTGACCTCACCAGGCGAGATGCCAGCTGCGGCCATCGCCCGGCGAATTACCGCTGCCTGTGCCTGAGGATTCGGCACCGTGTATCCGTTTGTCTTGCCGCCGTGGTTCACCGACGTTCCGCGAATGACCCCGAGGATGCGATCGCCGTCGCGCACCGCCGCGTCGAGCGGCTTGAGCAGCAGGCACCCCACACCTTCTGCGGGCACATACCCATCGCCATCAGCGCCGAAACTTTCGCAGCGACCCCGGCTCGACACAAACTGGCCCTGCGACAGCAACAGGTATTTGTTGGGATGAATCGACAAGTTCACGCCACCCGCCAGCGCCATGGCGCACTCGCCGGACTGCAGACTCTGACACGCCAGATGCAGCGCGGTCAGCGACGAGGAACACATCGTGTCGATGCTGATGCTGGGACCGTGAAAATTGCAGAAGTATGAAACGCGATTCGCCAGACCCGCCGCAATGCCGGCCAGGGCCGTGCGCTGCCCACGCGCCTGCTGCTCCGCACCGTAGAGCTGATATTCCTGGTAGGTCACCCCCACAAACACGCCGACATTGCCCGGCAGGTCTGCCGTCTCCTGCAGTGATCGCCGCGTGTATCCGCCATCTTCGAGCGCAGACCACGCGGTCTCCAGGAACAACCGCTCCTGCGGATCCATCCGTTCGGCCTCACGTGGCGCGATGGCAAAAAACCCAGCGTCAAAGCGATCCACGTCGTCCAGGAACCCGCCCCACCGATAGGCGCCTCGACCCGCATCCCACCGCGCGGCCGGCACCTCGGTCACACTGTCGACGCCGTGCGAGAGGTTGTGCCAGAACTGGGACAGGTCGGCGGCCTGAGGATAGCGACCGGCCATGCCGATGACGGCCACGGGGCCACGCCCGGCGGGGGCGGGAGCACTTGCCGCGCGGGCCGAGGCCCTGAGCGCGTGACACTGACGCAATCCCTCGTCGCGGGAGACGCGGCCTTCGCTGATGTCTTTGAGAATCGACGCTATGCGCTGAGTCACCATGTGTTGCACCTACAAGGACCGCAGCAGTTCATCGTCGGATAAATCGCCGTTGATGAACTGTTCCGCCAGTTGCTCGAACACCGAATCAACCGCGGCACGTTGGCCGAGGATGTCCGCCAGTTTCGACCGGTGCGCCAGGAGGAAGTACTCCACCAGTTCGCCCAGGGTCTGGTATTCGAAGAAGAGCGTCTTCGAGAGGGGCCCGAACATTTCTTCGAGTTGACTGTTGAGTCCGACGACCATGACCGAATCGATGCCGTACTCTTCGAGGGGGGCATCTGGATCCATCCGATCGACCGGCACCTTCAGCATCGCGGCCAGACGTTCGGTGAACATCGCGATGGCTCCGGCGCGCAGGCCTGCCGCGTCCGGCGCCACCTCGCGCACCGACGCCTTTGTCATGTCGGCCTCAGGAGGCGCGGATGCAAACAGCCGCGCACGCAGGCGCTCCCGATCGCCGGCGGCGACCAGCAGGTACGCGTGTCCGGCGTGCAGGGCGCACTCAAACAGACGCACGCCTTCAGCTGCGGGCAACGCCGCCGCACCCTGACGCTGCATCGCGGCCGCGGTCTCCGCGTCCACGCCCATCCCGCCGCCCTGCCAGAGCGGCCAGCCAATCGACACCGTCAACCCCGACCGTTCGCCGGCCTCCACACGTCGGTTGCGCTGCGCCGCAAACGCGTCCAGGAAGGCATTGGCTGCGGCATAGTCCGCCTGGCCGGCATTGCCGACCCACCCGCTCGCTGACGACATGAACGCCAGGAAGTCGAGCGGTTCGTCACGTGTCACCTCGTCGAGATGGATCGCGCCACGCACTTTCGGGTGAAACACCGTCTCGAATGCATCGGCGGTCTTGGCCAGCAGGTAGCTGTCGCGCAGCACGCCCGCAGAGTGGATCACGCCCGTGATCGCGCCGAACTCCGTCCTGATCTTCTGCGCCACCTGCTCGACGGCGGCGCGCGTACCGACATCCATCGGCCAGTACACGATTGATGTGCCGCGTGCCTTCAGTGCATCGAGCCAGTTTTGGTGATCGACCGTCAGAGGCCGACGACCCGACAGCACGATCGTGACACCGAGCACCGTCGCGATGCGCTCGGCCAGCGCGCGGGCCACCCCGCCCATGCCGCCCGTCAGCCAGTACACGCCGTTCTCTTTGATCTGTGTGTCGGCCAGTGCGTCGGCGCTGCCGGTAAATACCTCGTGCAGGCCCAACACTTCGCGCACGGCACCATCGTCGCGATACCGGACTTCCTCGACGGTGTTGAGGCCGGTCAGCTCGGCGCGGAGGCTCGTCGCCAATTCTCCATCGGCAAACACCACCTTGCCGGTGATGTGTGGACTCTCGATGTGCGCCGTCTTGAGCAGTCCCGCCACCGCGGCGTATTCCGCACGGTCGGCAGACGCCGGCACCGCGATCACGATGTGGTGCGCGCCTGCCTGACGACTCGACATCCTCGGCTGCACCTCGCGGAAGACCTGCAGCACGCGCTGCTCCACTCGATCCGCCAGGTCCCCTCCCGCGCCGTCCAGCGCGATGACCGTCGCACCGGGACAGGCGGCACGCACCTGCGCCATGCCGTCCCTGAAGTGATCGTCAATCATGATGACCGTCGAAACCGGCGACGCGTTGACGGTTCCGGTGGGCTCCAGCCGTTCCTGTCGCCACGCGACCGTCGCACAGACGATATCCGGGGCCGGAGCCGCTGCCGGAGGCGGTGCGGAAGCCGTCGTCGGTGCCGCCAACGGCTGCACCCAGCATCGTTGCCGCGCGAACGGGTACCCAGGCAGGTGGACCCGCCGCGGCTGCACTCCATCGTGCAGTCGTCGCCAATCGAGCGACCCGCCGCGCGTCCACTGCTCGGCCACTTCGGCCAGCGCCGTGACAGACAGGTCCGTCGGCACATCGACCACAAATCCGTCCCGCGCCCGCTTGCGCTGCCCGGTCCACACCGCCGCAGTGTCGGGTGCTCCCGCAAGCCAGCCATCGAGCGCCGTGGCCGCCTCGACCAGACTGGTGACGACGCAGGCCAGGCGATGGGCGAGCGGTTCACGACCCATCTGCAATGTAAACGCGACGTCGGCCAGCGATACCCCGGCAGCAACCGCGTCCGACTCCAAAACCGCCCGCAGTTGACGGACCACTGCAAGCAACTGGTCGCGGGTCTTTGCGGAACATACGAGGATGTGCGGACGCGCCAGCTGTGGGGCCGAGACGACGGGCGGGTATTCCTCCAACACCGCGTGCGCGTTGGTCCCGCTGAATCCGAATGAACTGACAGCAGCCAGCCGTCGTCGATGCGCCGGCACCGTCCACGGGCGTAGTTCACGATTGACGACAAACGGACCGCTGCGGAAGTCGATGTGCCGATTCTCCGTCTCGCAATGCAGCGTCGGAGGCAGCTGGTGTGTGCGCAGTGCCATGATCGCCTTGATGACGCCGGCAACGCCGGCGGCGGCCAGCAGGTGGCCCACGTTGGTTTTGACCGAGCCAATTGCGCAGTACTGCGTGCGGTCGGTGAAGGTCCGGAACGCGTCGGTCAATGCGCGCACTTCGATGGGATCACCCAGCACGGTTCCGGTACCGTGTGCCTCGACGTATCCGATCTGCTCAGGCGCAATGCCCCACTTGCGGTAGACCCCGGTCAGCAGGGTCTCCTGTGACTGGGCGCTCGGGGCCGTGATGCCATTGCTCGCGCCATCCTGATTGACGCCCGAACCCTTGATGACCGCATACACGGCGTCCCCGTCACGCTCGGCGTCGGCCAGTGGCTTGAGCACGAGCACCGCCACGCCTTCGCCGGGCACGAACCCATCGGCCCCGTCATCAAACGTGCGGCACAGCCCGGTCGGCGACAACATCGCAGCCTTGCTGGTCGGCACATACATCGCGGACGTGGCCATGATGCTGACGCCGCCGGCCAGCGCCATGGTGCAGTCGCCTTGGCGCAGACTCTGGCATGCCTGGTGAATCGAAACGAGCGATGAGGAGCAGGCCGTGTCGATCGCCATGGTCGGCCCGGTGAGATTGAGGTGATACGCGATGCGCGCCGGCAGAATCGACACGTGTGTCCCGATAAACGCCTGCGGGGAGGACGACAGGCCAGCCGCCTGCAGCGCGAGCGCGTAATCGCCGGTCCCAACTCCTACAAACACTCCGCAGGTGAAGTCCTTCAGGCTCTGGGTCGCATAGCCAGCATCTTCAACGGCGTGCCACGCGGTTTCCAGGAACAGCCGCTGCTGTGGATCCATCTGCTCGGCTTCCAGCGGCGACAGATTGAAGAACAGCGGATCAAATTGATCGACCCCGTCAATAAAGCCGCCCCACTTGCAGGTCGTCTTGCCGGGCGCGGCGGGATTCGGATCGTACACGTCGGCAACCGACCAACGCGACACCGGCACTTCCCGTACGGATGACACGCCACCGGCGATATTGGCCCAGAACGTGTGGATGTCGGGCGCCCCTGGGAAGCGGCCTGCCATGCCGATGACGGCGATGTCGAGGCTCTGCGCGGATGTGGCCGTTGGGGGCGACGACGTGACGACCGGCGCAGGGCGCGTTGCGGGCATCACCGTAGTGATCCGCGACTGCACAAACGCCGCCAGCGCTGCCACCGTCGGATGGTCGTACAACACGACGGCTTCGAGATTCAGTCGGAATCGTTTGTTGATGTCGCGGACGATCTCCACGGCGCCGATCGAGTCGACGCCGAGATCCTTGAAGCTCAGCCGATCATCAAAATCGTCGTCATCCATATCGAGGACGCGCATGACGATGGTGGCCACGTCCTC
>JBKJTD010000340.1:0-16202 GCA_046590915.1 Vicinamibacterales bacterium | reverse complement strand
TGCCAGCTTGCTCGACGGCGTCTTTGACCGCCCATCCTTGGGCGCCATGAACGCCCTGGATGAAATGACGCCCCGCATCGCTGATCTGGTTCTGGCGTCCAACAGGTAGTCCCGAAGTCCCGCGGTCCCGGGGTGCCGGGGTCCCGTAGAATGTAAGGCTGTGCCCCCGATTATTTTCCGCAAAGGTCTCGACATGAAGGCGGCGGTGGCGGGTCAACTGGCCGCGGCCTACGACTCAGCCATCGTCGACGACCTGCGCGCCTCGGGATTTGTGCGCACCCGAGGGCGCCTGACCCTGCATCTCGCCAAGGAATTCGGCTTTTGTTATGGCGTCGACCGGGCGGTGGACTACGCCTACCAGACGCGCAAACGCTTCCCGGACAGGCGGGTCTTCCTCACCGGCGAAATCATCCACAACCCGCACGTCAACGACCAACTGCGTGCTCAGGGCATCCGCTTCCTGACCGATCCGGGCGAAACAGACTCGGTGCTGGGACACGACGATGTGGTGATTCTGCCGGCGTTTGGCGTCTCAGTCGCCGACATGGCCCGGCTCGACGCACAGGGGTGCACCCTGGTGGACACCACCTGCGGGTCGGTGTTGACCGTCTGGAAAAACGTCAAACGGTATGCCCAGGACGGATTTACGTCAGTCATTCACGGCAAAGTGAGTCACGAGGAAACTCGCGCCACGGCGTCTCAGGCGACGCAGTATCCCAACGGTCACTTCCTCATCGTCCTGGACCGCGCCGAAGCGCAATACGTCTGCGACTACATCGTAAACGGTGGCGACCGTGAGGCGTTCCTGGCGAGATTCGGCACCGCGGCGTCCCCGGGCTTTGATCCGGACCTCCAACTGCAGCGCATCGGCTGCGCCAACCAGACAACGATGTTGATGAGTGAGTCATTGGAGATCGGTGAGATGTTCGGGGCGGCCATGGTGCGGCGGTACGGTCCCGAGGCGGGTCCATCGGTGTTCCGGGCGTTTGACACGATTTGCAGCGCGACCCAGGAACGGCAGGACGCGGTCATCTCCCTGCTCGACGAGGTTCGACTGGATGTGATGATCGTGGTTGGCGGGTATAACTCCAGCAATACCTGCAACTTGGCAAAAATCTGTGCTGAGCGCTGCCCCACCTTTCACATCGCCGATCCGGAAAGCCTGGTGTCGGCGCTGGAATTGCGCCACCGACCCATTGGGCAACCCTCCACGGCGGAGGTGCCGGAAGAAACGGCCCACAATTGGCTGCCAGCCGGTCCGGTCACCATTGGCCTGA
Organism: Vicinamibacterales bacterium; assembly: GCA_046590915.1. Classification (GTDB taxonomy): domain Bacteria; phylum Acidobacteriota; class Vicinamibacteria; order Vicinamibacterales; family SCN-69-37; genus SYFT01. Next base: position 14,925 of record JBKJTD010000340.1, on the reverse strand, counting down.
CGGCGGGCGCCTCGACACCCAACAACATCGTCGGCCGGGTGGTTGGGCGGCTTGAAACGCTGGCGGCCGCGCCCCTGTCGTCGTAAACAAGCGATTTTCGCCGGGCGTAAGAGATGGTGTGAAGACCAGACTCTTCTTCGTTGGTGCGGCGGTGTGTGTGGCCGCGCTGTTCAGCCCCGCCCCCCGGGCGGCGGGCTCACAGGCCACCGGCTCGGCCCCCAAGACGCAGGCGCAGGACGGCCGAGGCGACAACGCCCGTGGGCAGAGCCAGAATCAGCGACGCGGGCCGTGGCTCTGGTGGAAGGACGCCGGAGTCATGAAGGAAATCGGCATCTCCGCGCATCTGTCGAGAAAAATTGACGACCTGTTCACCAAGCGCCTGCCGCAGGCCAATGCACAGTGGACCGAGTTCAAGAAGCATGACGACGAGCTCAATCGCATGATTGCGGAACGGAAGGTCGATGCGGACGTAATCTCCATGCAGCTGGACCGTGTTGAAGCACAGCGGACCATGCTCAACAAGTCACGCACAATGATGATGTACGAGATGTATCAGCTTCTCTCCGCGGATCAATACACGAAGCTGGTGGCATTCAACGAGCGGCGGCGCAACGGACGCGGCAACTCCTTCCGGTAGCAACGGTTCGATATTCACTGGCGATTTCAGCAACACACAGGTGCACAGTGCGCCCCACGCGCGGCTGTCCAAACGGAGCGAAGACGATGACGAAACAATGGGTGAACGCAATGGCATGGGCGGTCGTGGCGGCAGTGTCCGTGCCGGCCGTGGCGATGGCGCAGGCAGCGGGTCCACAGACGCCGCCAGTCACCGGCGTGCAGGTACAGCAGCAGGACCGCTATGTGGTCGGCCGCGCGCTTCCACCCGAGGTGCCGGGCACGCAGCGGATCGAACTGACGCTCGACCAGGCGATCGAACGGGCGCTCGAGAAGAACCTGGATATCGCCAGCGCGAAGCTGAGTCCGCAGATGCAGGACTACACGCTGCAGGCGGCGCGGGCGAACTTCCGTCCGACGCTCAATGCCAACTACGGCTACACGAATTCGTCGCAGCAGTCGACCTCGCAGCTCGACGGCGGTGCGCGCGTCACCAGCCAGGTCAACTCCTTCGGTTCGTCTGTGAGCCAGCGCATGCGCTGGCAGGGGGCGCAGGTGTCGGCCAACTTCACGAACAACCGCAACGCCACTGACAGCGCCTTTGCGACGCGCAATCCGAGCTATTCGTCAAACCTGAACCTCCAGTACACGCAGCCGCTGCTGGCGGGTCGCACCATTGACGGTCAGCGCAATGCGCTTCGCACCGGCGAAATCCAGAAGACGATTGTCGACATCCAGCTGCAGACACAAATTGAAAACATCAAGAACCAGGTCCGCACCCGGTACTGGGCGCTGCGGCAGGCGATTGAGGCGATTGAAATTCAGCGCCGGGCGCTCTCGTTGTCCAACCAGCAGCTGGCCGATCAGAAAGTCCGCGTCGAGATTGGCACGTTGGCCGAGATTGATCTCGTGCAGCAGGACCTGCAGATTGCCAACGGCGAACAGGCCCTGCTGGCGGCAGAGATTTTCTGGCGCAATGCCGAGCTCGCCTTCAAGCGCCTGCTCGTCGACAGCACCACGGATGATTTCTTCCGCGCCACCATCATCCCGACGGAACTGCCTTCCTACGCGGAGCAGACGGTCAGCATTCCCGATGCCGTCAAGCGCGCCATTGATCAGCGCACCGACATCGTCACCCAGCGCCAGAATCTCCGCATCACCGAAGTGGGTCTTGAGTTGTCACGGAACGCCGTCAAGCCGAGCCTCGGCCTGACGGCCAGCTACCGGCTCGCAGGCGTCGGCGGCAACGAGTTCTCGCGATCAGGGCTGGGCGGCGTCCCCGTGCTCGTGAACCAGAGCGGCTACGTCGACGCGCTGCGGTCCATCGCCGGTCTCGAGACGCCGACATGGTCGCTCAGCTTAAACTTCAGCCAGCCGCTCGGCCTGTCGGCGCAGAAGGCCAACCACCTGCGGTCGGAGCTCCAGTATCAGCAGTCACTGACGAGCCTCAAGTCCACCGAGTTGAACATCGAAACCGCCGTCACAACGGCCGGCCTGGATGTGCAGAGCACGTACAAACAGCTGCTCGCCGCGCAGAAGTCGCGTGAGTTCGCGGAGCGGTCGCTGGAAGCGGAACTCACCCGCTTTCAGGTGGGGATGTCCACCAACTTCCAGGTGATCGACTTCCAGAATCGTCTGACCAGCGCGCGCAACAGCGAACTGTCTGCGACGATTCGGTACATCAATGCCGTGGCCGAGTTCGACCGCGTGCAACGCATCGGCGGTTAGTGTCGATATGAAAAAATTCGTCGTCGTCGGTTTCCTGGTTGCAGGAGCAGCTGCTGCCTACTACTACACCACCCGCACAGAATCGGCCGCCGGCACACCGGCAGCCGCCACTGCCGGGGGCGGCGCACCCGGGGCCATGGGTCGCGGCGGCTCGGGCCGCCCCGCGCTCACGGTCGACACGGCCGCCGCGACCCGCGGTGAAATCATCGAATACCTCACCGTCGTCGGCAACCTCGTCGGCCAGTCCACCGTGGATGTGGTCTCGCGCGTGGCTGGACGCATTGATTCACTCTCCGCCAAACTCGGCGATCGCGTCAGCCGCGGTCAACAAATCGCGAAAATTGAAGATCGGGAACTGCAGCAGCAGGTCAAACAGGCCGAGCAGAGTCTGGAAGTCAACCGCGCCACGGTGAAACAGCGCGACAGTGATCTGCAATTGCGCAAGACCACGTTGGCGCGTCAGCAGGAACTGCTCGCCAAGGGATTGCAGACGCGACAGGTGGTTGAGGATGCGGAAGCCGGTTTCAACTCGGCGGTGGCTGCCGTTGACTTGGCCAAAGCCCAACTGGCGCAGACCGAAGCCCGAATCGACGAACTCAAGATCACACTCTCAAACACGACGATCGTCTCCCCCGTCAACGGTTTTGTGGGTCGCCGCAACCTGGATCAGGGCGCGTTTGCCGGGGCCAACACCGTCATCCTTCAGGTCGTGGACATCGGCACCGTGCGCATGGTCTCGAACCTGGTGGAGAAGGATTTCAAGCGGATCACACAGGGTGTGCAGGCGCTGGTTGAGGTGGACGCGTTCCCCGGGGAACAGTTTGCAGGTGTGGTGAGCCGCGTGGCTCCAGTGTTTGATGCCGCCACCCGCACGGCCTCAATGGAAATCGAAGTGCCCAACCCGGGCTATCGCCTCAAGCCCGGCATGTACGCCCGGGTGAGGTTGACCGCGCAGCGCAAGTCCGACGCACTCACCGTGCCGCGCACCGCCGTCGTCGACAGCGAAGGCCGCCGGGGGGTGTTTCTGCCCAACGGGCAGAGCGCGAAGTTCCAACCGGTGCAGACCGGACTGCAGGACAACGATCGCGTGGAAATCGTCGAGGGCCTGACCGATGGCCAACGCGTGATCACGACCGGTGCACTCGCGCTGCGCGAGGGGGATCGCATCACACCGATGAACATGCCCGGCGGCGGCCCTGCCGGTCGTGAAGGTGGCGGTCGCTCCGGCGGCCGCGGTGGCCAGTAACACACGCAACTGTCAGTTCGGAGTGGTTCCATGAGCATCCCCCGTCTCGCCATTCACCGGCCCGTCACCATGTTCATGGTGTCGGCGATCGTCATCCTGCTCGGCGTGATTTCCGTGACCCGGCTCCCGGTGGACCTGATGCCGGATGTCTCGTTCCCGAGCCTCACCGTGCGCGTCGGTTATGCGGGCGTCGGCCCGGTCGAAATCGAAGAACTGATTGTCCGGCCGCTGGAGCAGTCGCTGGCGGCGGTACCGGGCCTCGAACAGGTGAACTCCACAGCCGCCGAAGGGTCAGGCACCGTCCGCCTGAACTTCGTGTGGGGCACGGATCTCAATGAGGCCGCCGACGAAGTGCGGACCCGCGTGGACCGTGTGCGGGGGCGGCTGCCCGAGGACGCTGACCCGCCAACCATCTTCAAGTTCGACGCCAACTCGCAGCCGATCATCGGCATCGGCGTCGAAGGGGACTTCGACCGCGTCACACTCCGGGAGATGGCGGAAATCGATTTGGTCCCCCGCCTCGAACGCGTCGAAGGCGTGGCATCGGTGACCGTGGACGGCGGCCTTCGCCGACAGATTCGCGTGGAACTCTCGCGCGAAAAAATCACCGCCCTGGACCTGCCTGTCGATCGCATCATCCAGACCATCCGCACCGAGAATCAGAATGTGCCGCTCGGCGAGGTCAACGAAGGCGACACGACCTTCCTGCTCCGTTCATCAAGCCAGTTTGATTCGATTGACTCCCTCCGCAACCTGATTGTCTTCACGCGCGGCAGCGTGCCGGTGTATCTGCGCGACGTCGCCGAAGTGCGCGACACGACGGAGGACTTCCGCTCCTTCACCCGCATCAACGGCAAAGCGGGCGTTCGCATGCGCGTGACGAAGCAGTCGGGCAAAAACACGGTCGCCATTGCCGACGACGTCAAGGCCGAGATTGAACGCATCAACCGCGAAGTACAGGGCCTGCAACTGACTGTGCTTGAAGATCAGTCCAAGTTCATTCAGCAGTCGATCTCCGCAGTCGGCGAAGCGGCGCTGCTGGGCGGCATCCTGGTCATCGTGGTCATCTTCGCGTTCCTCCGGAATCTCCGGTCGACATTCATCATCTGCACGTCGATTCCCATTTCCATCATCGGCACCTTCGCCCTGCTCTACTTCGCGGGCTTCACGCTGAACACCATGACGTTCGGCGGACTGGCACTGGGCGTCGGGATGATCGTCGACGCGTCGATTGTGGTCCTGGAAAACACGTTCCGTCATATGGAAATGGGCAAACCGCGCATGCAGGCGGCCATCGAGGGCGCCGACGAAGTCTCGTCGGCGATTCTCGCGTCCACGCTCACCCACGTCGCCGTTTTTGTGCCGCTCCTGTTCCTGACGGGCGTCTCGAGCATCCTCTTCACCCAGCTCGCCATCGTCGTCATTTTTTCGCTGTCGATGTCGCTGTTTGTCGCCGTCACCATCGTGCCGGTGCTCTGCTCCAGGCTGCTCGTGCTGCCGGCGCCGGTCTCTGAGCGGACGGGCCTCTCGGGCACGTTGTTCACGTGGAGCGAGCGCGGTCTTGATGGCCTCGACAACTTCTACCGCAGTGTTCTGCATCGTGCGCTGCAGCATCGGCCGACCATTCTGGCCGGCGCGACGGCGCTGACGGTGGCGGCGATTCTGGTGCTGCCGACGATCCCGGCCGAGCTGATGCCGGCGACCGATGAAGGTGAAGTCTCGATCAATGCCCGCCTTGCGGTGGGCAGTCGCATCGAACGCTCGGAAGCCGTGGTGGTCCAACTGGAACAGCTCATCAATGAACATGTGCCTGAAGCGACGACGGTGGTGTCGTCGGCCGGGGGCGGCGGCTTCATGGGTGGCGGAGCAGGCACCGCGTCGGTGACCCTCAAGCTCACCCCGAAGGATGAGCGCACGCGCAGCAGCGAGCAAATCGCGACCGACCTTCGCCGCGTGCTCGTCGGCCTGCCGGGCGTGACGATCACGACGCGGGCCTCTGGCGGCAACCAGTCGCTCAATCGTGTGCTTGGCAACCTGAACTCCGACAGCCGGCTGGCCGTTGAGGTACGCGGGTTCTCGCTCGAAGATTCCAATCGGGTCCAGCAGGACGTGCTGCAGATTCTGCAGAGCACGGACGGCGTGGCGAATCCGCAGATCGCCCGCCAGGAAGGGCGGCCGGAATTATCGATCCGAGTGGACCGGCCGAAGGCCGCACTGCTCGGACTCTCGGTGACCAACGTCGCCAACGCCATCCGCACGAACATGGCCGGCACCCAGGCCGCGGTGTACCGGGAACGGGGCAAGGAATTCCCGATCATCGTCCGGCTTCGCGAGGAAGACCGCGCACGGACCGAGGCCGTCAGCGACGTGCTCATCAGCACGCCCTCCGGCCTGGTGCTGCCGGCAAAGAACCTGCTGACGGTGGACACGGCACGTGGACCCACGCAGATTGAGCGCAAGAATCAGGAGCGGATCGCACGGGTCAACGGCGAACTGGAAGCCGGAGTGCCGCTGGGCGATGCCGTCAAGGCCGTGCAGGCGAAGCTCAACGCCATGAACGTGCCCCAGGACTTCACCGTCGGATTTGGCGCCGAAGTTGAAGCGCAGGCGCAGGCGTTCAGCCAGCTGCAGATTCTGCTGCTGCTGGCCGTGCTGCTGGTCTATGCGGTCATGGCCTCGCAGTATGAATCGCTGCGTGATCCGTTCATCGTCATGTTTGCCGTGCCGGTGGCCATCATCGGTGTGGTCGCCGCGTTGAAACTGACGTCAACATCCTTCAGCCTGCAGGCGTATATCGGAGTAATCATGCTGGCCGGAATCGTCGTGAGCAACGCGATCCTGCTGGTGGACTACACGAACATCCTCCGCAGACGCGACGGCAAGCCGTTGCGGGAGGCGGTCGAAGAGGCGGGACGCACCCGGCTTCGCCCGATTCTGATGACCACACTCACGACGGTGCTGGGCTTGTTGCCGATGGCGCTCGGGATTGGCGAGGGCGCTGAAATTCAGGCGCCACTGGCCAGGGTGGTCATTGGCGGACTCACGGCCTCGACGCTGGTCACCCTCGTGCTCGTGCCGACCGTGTACACGCTGTTTGAAGAAGGTTGGGCTGGCTTGCGCCGAGGGGCGGCGCAGGCAAACCCGGAACGGGCTTAGTTGATCATGAAGAAGCTGATTATCGTCGTTGTTGTTCTGGCCGTCGCGGCCGCCGCCTATGTCTACTGGGACAGCAAGAAGGCCCCTGAGATTCCGCAGTTCACGAAGGTCACGATTGCGCAGGGCGACGTCGTCGAGGCGGTCAGCGCCACGGGCACGCTGCAGGCCGAACGGCTCGTCAGCGTGGGCTCGAAGGTCTCCGGGGTCATCGATCAGCTCAACACGGACTTCAATCAGATCGTCCGCGCCGGCCAGGTACTGGCCCGCGTCAACACGGACCTGCTCGAAACCCAGGTCAAAATTCAGGAAGCCAACATCGCGCGCCAGCGGGTTGAGCTCGAGAGTCAGCGCGTCCAGCTGGCGGACCTCGAACAGAATCTCGCCAGGCAGAAGGAGCTGCGCGCCAAGCAGCTCGTGACCCAGCAGTCACTGGAAGCGGCGGACCTGCAGGTCAAGAGCCGGGTGGCGCAGATCAAATCGGCTGAACAGGGCATGGTCCAGTCGCAGATCAACCTCGACCAGGCGCGCATCAACGTGACGGAAGCCACGATTCGCTCCCCCATCGACGGCGTGGTCGTCAACCGCGTGGTGGATCGCGGTCAGACGGTCGTGGGCTCGCAGAGCGCGACGAAGTTTTTTGATATCGCAACCGAACTGACGTCCCTCAAGCTTGAGGGTGGAGTCGACGAAGCCGAAATCGGCAAAGTGCGCACGGGCATGCGCGTCGTGTTCACAGTGGACGCGTATCCCAATCAGGATTTCTACGGAGAAATCACCATGGTGCGCATCAACCCCACGGTGCAGCAGAACGTCGTGACCTACACGACGGTCGCCAAGGTGCAGAACAATGACCTGCGTCTCAAGCCCGGCATGACGGCCAACATGCGCATTGAGGTGGCTCGTCGCGACAATGTGATGCGCATTCCGGCAGCGGCCCTCCGCTTCCGCCCAACCAACGACATGTGGACGGCGCTGAAGATGGAGCCGCCGACCCCTGCGGGTCGCGGTGGAGCCGGCCGAACGGGAGGCCCGTCGACCAGCGCAGGGCAGGCGCCGGCGGCGCTCCCAGCCCCGGCGACGGGCGCTACTCCGGCGGCACCGCCCCAGCGGCCTGCTGACGCCGCCCCACGCCCTTCGACAAACGCCGGGCAGGGCCGGGCGCGTGGCGGTGATGCGGGCGCCAACCCATTTCAAGGCAGCGGAGGTACCGAAGGACGCACGGGTGGCCGCCAGGGTGGCGGCGGCATGAGCAACCTGACGCCCGAACAGCAGAAGCAGCTTGCAGCGATTCGTGAGCTGCCCCGCGATCAGCAGATGGCCGCGATGGCCAAGCTCGGCATCAACTTCGGCGGCCGCGGTGGCGGTCAGGGTGGCCAGGGCCGCGGCGGTCGCGCCGGTAACGCCGGCCAGTCCGCACCGGCCACGCCGATCGCGCAGCGCGGCGCCGATTCCATCGACGAGCTGTTCCCGGAACTCGTGCGCCAGCCGAGCCGCGGCCAGGTGTATGTGCTTCGTGCCGCCGACGCCACGCATCCGCACGGCAAGCTCGAACGATTGGACATTCAGCAGGGCATTTCTGACGGCACCTTCACGCAACTCGTGTCCGGTCCCGCGGAACTGACGGTGGGCAGCGAGCTCATTTCCAACATTCTCATGCCGTGGCTCACGACCGCGACCACGCCTGGCGCCGCCGGCAGTCCGTTTGGTGGCCAGCAGCCGGGTCGCGGCGGCATGCCACAGGGCATGCCTGCCGGTGGCGGCGGTCGGGGAGGCGGCGGTCGCTGATGCCCGTTATTTCCGTTCGTGACCTGCAGCGCGTGTACTACATGGGCGACCATGAAGTACGCGCCCTGCGGGGTGTCTCACTCGACGTCGAGCCCGGGGAGTTCGTGTCTGTCACGGGCCCATCGGGTTCGGGCAAGTCGACGTTCATGCACATTATCGGCGCGCTCGACAAGCCGTCGAGCGGCGAATACATCCTGGACGGCAAGGACGTCTCGAAGTTGTCCAAGGACGAACTCGCGGGTGTGCGCAACCAGAAGATTGGGTTCGTCTTCCAGGGCTTCAACCTGTTGACCAGAACCACGGCGCTCGACAACGTCGAGTTGCCACTGCTCTACAACGGCGTGCAGAAGTTCAAGACAGCCGAGCGGCATAAACGCGCCATGGCCGCCCTCGACATCGTCGGCCTCAGCCAGCGGTTTCATCACATGCCGAACCAGCTGTCGGGCGGTCAGCAGCAGCGGGTGGCCATCGCGCGGGCGCTCATCAACGAGCCGTCGATCATTCTGGCGGATGAACCCACCGGCAACCTCGATACACGCACGAGCATCGAAGTCATGGGCATCTTTCAGCGTCTGAACATTGAGCGCGGGATCACGGTCATGCTGATCACGCACGAAATGGACATCGCGGAGTACGGCACACGGCTGATTCGTTTCCGTGACGGCCGCGTGGTGGCTGACCAGAAAATTACGCATCGCAGGAATGCGGCGGACGAGCTGGCGGCACTGCCGCCGCCGGAACCCGACCAGATTCCGCACGAAGAAGCGGCTCCACAGGGGCACTAATGGTCCAGGGTCCTTCAGGGTCCACGGTCCAGGGTTCACGAGCGATCTAGGAGTTACGTAGTGTCAGTATTCATGGTGTTTCGAATCGCGTTGAAGGCTTTGGGGCGCAACAAGCTCCGCACGGCGCTCACGATGCTCGGCATGATCATCGGCGTCGGCGCCGTCATCACGATGGTGGCGCTCGGCACCGGTGCGCAGGCCTCCATTGAAGAACAAATCAAGGCCACCGGCACCAACACCATCACGGTGATGGCCGGCAACTTCACACAGGGTGGCGTTCGCATGGGCGAAGGCAACTCAAGCCGACTCACGGCGGCCGATGCCGAGGCGTTGCGTCAGGTGCCGGGTGTGCAATGGGTCGTGGAAGGCGCCAGCACACGGCTGCAGATGATCGCAGGTAACCAGAACTGGAATACCCAGATTCAGGGAACCAACGTGGACTGGCCGCTCATCAAGGCGTGGCCGCTCAAATACGGTCAGTTCTTCACCGAACAGGATGTCCAAGCGGCAGCGAAGGTGATCATCCTCGGCGCGAACGTGTCGGAAATTCTCTACGGCGCCGAGGTCGACCCCGTCGGGCAGACCGTCCGCGTCCGCAACCACGTGTTCCGCATCGTGGGCGTCTTCACCGCCAAGGGCGCCTCGTCAGGCGGACAGAATCAGGACGATCAGGCGTTTGTACCGTTCACAACGGTTCAGAAGAAGCTCCAGGGGATTCAGCATATTAACAACATCACCGTCTCAGCCACCTCTGCCGACGCCATCGCCAGCACCGCTGAGGCGGTCAAGGTCTCGATGCGTGTGACGCAGGGTCTGGGACCGGGCGACGAAGATTCGTTCCGCGTGCAGACCCAGGACGACATCATTGCGTTCCGCACCGAGCAGAGCAGCACCATGACGTCCCTGCTCGCCGGCATCGCGGCGGTGTCACTGATGGTCGGCGGCATCGGCATCATGAACATCATGCTGGTGTCGGTCACCGAGCGCACGCGCGAAATCGGACTGCGCATGGCCATTGGCGCACGCGGCCGTGACGTGCTGATGCAATTTCTGGTCGAGGCGATTGTGATTTCCCTGGTCGGTGGCGCTCTGGGAATTCTGACCGGGTACATGCTCGCGGAATTGGCGAAGTGGTTGAACAACTGGCCTGCGGTGGTGCCCGTCGATTCGATCATCATGGCGGTGGGTTTTGCGGCATTTGTCGGAATCTTCTTCGGCTTCTACCCCGCCCGGAAGGCGGCGAGTCTGGACCCGATCGAAGCGCTCCGATTTGAATAAAAGCTCGGGTGGCGGCAGATCGCCGTTCCCGTTTCTGGCAGGAGTATTTTCACATGCGACGTGTAGCAACATTGCTTGGAACAGCAGCGGTCGTCCTGATGGCGACCAGCGTGTACGCACAGGCCCCGGACTTCTCGGGTACGTGGACCGTTGATGCGGAGAAAACGGCGACCGCCAACGCGGGTGCCGGCGGGCGTGGCGCCGGCATGGGCGGCGGGCGTGGCGCCGCAGCCCCGGTGGTCTTCAAACAGGACGCCAAAACCCTGACGATCACCCGCACGATGGGTGAGAACCAGATGGTGACCACCTACAACCTGGACGGCTCACCCAGCAAGAACATGGGCATGGGACGTCAGGGCGGTGCTGCGCCGGAAATCACCTCGACGGCAAAATGGGATGGCGCCAAGCTCGTCGTCACCAGCGACAACGGCCAGACCATCACCTACTCGATGGACGGCGCCTGGCTCCTGGCCACCACGGTGAGCCCCGGTCGTGAAGGTGGCGCGGCCACCACGCGCGTGACCTACTACAAGAAGTAACCGTCCTCGCGACGACCACACGAGGGGCGACCGGCAACGGTCGCCCTTTTTTTGTGTGTACCGCTCTATCGCTCGCATGGCAGGTCGTCCCAGACTTCCGACAACGGCCCCACCACAAACGCGCGGTCGCGCCAGCGTGGATGCGGCACGGTCAGGGCAGGCGTGGAGATGCGCTGATCCCCGTAGAAGATCAAATCCAGGTCGAGGGTCCGTGACGCCCGCAGCGACGGACGTTGCCTGCCGCGCTCACGTTCGATCGCGAGCATTTGAGCCAGCAGCGCGTGAGGGACGAGGGTGGTCGTTCCGGAGACCACGGCATTCAGGTAGTCGGGCTGAGGTTCGTCCACCTCCACTGCGGCGGTGTTGTGAAAGGTCGAGGCGCGCATGTCCGCGAGGATGGTCGAGAGACGCGTGATGGCGTACCGCAGATGGGCGTCGCGATCACCAAGGTTGCTGCCAAGCGCGATCGCGACTCTGACGCCGGAGGACAAGGGGGCTTTACTCGACCCAGCGGTCGGCCAGCACGCCATTGCCGGTACCCGCGCCGGGCATCCGCTTGCCAAGCACAAGTTCATGGCCCTGGGCAATCTGCGCGAAGAAGCGCTGATGCTCCATCGTCTCGCCGAGGATCACACCGACCATCTTGGCGTGGCGTGTATTGGTCATTGTTTCGACGCGCGGGCGCCACTTGGTGACGAGCGCCTCGGCGTCCCTCGCGTCCTGCTCGACCAGTGGCACAAAACTCCCCTTCTTGCCGGGAGCCTCGATGGTCGGCTCAGCGACGTCATCGGGCGTCCCGCTCACCTCGCGAATCGCGGTCTCCAGCCACGCCAGATGCACGTCCTCGCGAGCAATCGCGTACTGATACGTGTTGTTGAAGTCGTAGTGGTCCACGTGCCGCGCCACGGCCACGTGGCGCTCGCGCAACGTAAGCTTGTCGCGGTGAAGTTCCTTGAGACTGGTGAGCAGATCAGGCGGCTGGGACATTACGCACTCTGTTTCTGTTTGCACTCGATGCAGACGCGGGTCCAGGGAATCGCTTCGAGCCGGGCCGGAGAAATCGGGTCACCGCAGTCGCGGCAGATGCCATAGACACCCTTTTCAATGCGAAACAGCGCCTCTTCGGTCGCCTGCAGGATCTTGGCGTCGGTCTGTTTGAGCTTGAGCGCGATGTGGACTTCGTTGTTGCCGCTCGCCTGATCGGCAAGGTCACCCTGCCGGCTGTTGACGTCTGCAGACTCGGGCAGCGGCCGCGTGCCCGTCGACGCCGCCAGAATGTCCGAGCGGCGCCTCATCAATATTTCCTTCAGCGCGGTCAATCGTGTTTCGTCGAGCGTCATATTCGTGGTCATGTGTCACCCGGCTGGTACTTCGTTCCCCCGGGGCCAATTCGGGGCCGTCCGGGAATTCCCGATTATACCGCCGATGAGAGGGCTTCGGGCGAAATGAGGCACTGAGGCAATGGGCCAATGAAGAGCATTGCGCCACGCATTCATTGCCTCATTGACCCATTGCCTCATTGCCTCATTGGCCCATTTTATTGGCCCCTCAGCGTACCCAGAGGCTTGCGGACGATGACATCAAGGCTGGAGATCAGGCCGACTGCCGCCACAATGAGCGCCGCCACCACGACGCCACCAGACAGGCCGAACCAGTCGGGCCTCCACTCAATCTCAAACAGGCGCGTGGCCACGGCCCATGAGAGTCCCAGGGCGCCGATCGCGCCGAGCACTCCGGCGAGCAACCCCAGCAGCCCGTATTCAATCGCGACCATCGCGGATAGCCGCCGCGTGCTGGCGCCAAGCGTCCGATAGATGGCCGCGTCATACAGCCGCTGAAACTTCGTCATGGCGACCGCGCCCACCAGAATCAGCAGCCCGCCCGCCACTGTCACACCGCCGACGATGGTGATGGCGACGGTGGCGTTTTCGACCACCTCGCGAACCGAGTCGAGCACCGTGCTCACGTCGATGACCGACACATTGGGCAAGGCCTGCACCAGGTCGCGTTGCACCAGGCCGCGCGCGTCAGGCGTGTCATTGAGCTGGAGGAATCCCACCACGGTATGCGGCGCCCGTTCGATGAGTGGTCCGGGTCTGAACACAAAAATGAAGCCGCCATTTTGTGTCTCATCCCACGCCACCTTGCGCACACTGGTCACCCGCGCCGCAATGCCACGTCCGGCGATATCAAAGCGGATCGTGTCGCCCAGACCGATGTCGTAGTCATCCCGGATCCGTTCTTCGATCGAGACCTCGAGCGGCGCATCGGCATCGGCGCTGCGGCCGGACCAGAACGTGCCGGCGACCAGACGCTCGTTGTCGGCGAGCGCGTCGCGGAAGGTCAGTCCGTATTCGCGGCCGAGTTCGCCTTGCCGACGCACGTCGTCGGTATCGAGTGTGACACGCGCACCGTCCACGCCCACGACACGTCCGCGCAGCAGCGGCAATAGCGGCGGGTCACCCAGTTGGTATGGCGCCACCACCGCCTTGACTCGGTCAATCTGGTCGCGCTGAATATCGATCATCACCAGGTCGGGCACGTCCTGCCCGAGATCCAGCGAAAACTCCGTGAGCAGGTTCGTCTGTAGCGCGCGGACGCCAAGAATGAAGAAACACCCCAGGCCCACGGCCGTCAAAATGACCCGTGTCTGATTGCCTGGTCGGCCGAGGCTGATGACAGCGTGACGCACGGCAAACGTCTTCGATGCCGACAGCGGCCTGATGAGGCGGACAAGCGCAGCGCCCGCCAGTGTGAGACTGCCGGCCACCAGCGCCAACCCCAACGACACATACACGCCGGCGGCAATCGCATCGGCCTGCCAGACCGCAACCAGCATCAGCGCCAGACCAATCGCCACGGTGGTCAGCACACTCTCCCATCCGCGTTTGCGTGCGGTTGTGGCGGTGTCGGCACGCAACAGCAACAACGGTTTGACGTCGCGGACTTCAAGCAGGGGCACAAGCGCGAACAACATCGAGACCAGGGCGCCCACAGCCATGCCCTGCCCCGCAGCCGACCATGTGACACCAATCGACGCCAGCCCCACAAGATCGAGCACCGACCGGGGAATGGCGGCAATGGCCAGTGCGGCCAGCAACACCCCAAACGCTCCGCCTGCGACCGACAAGCCGACGATCTGCAGCACGTAGGTCGCAAGAATTTGTCGCGACGTGGCGCCGACGCACTTCAACACCGCGACGCTCTTGATCTTCTGCTGGATGAAGACACGCGTGACGCTCCACACGCCGATGCCGCCGAGCACCACCATCGCGAACCCGACAAGGCTGAGATAGTTTTCCGCGAGGGTGAGATTGCGTCCGAGCCGATCCTCGATCGTGCGCCACGATCGGACCCACACCAGATCACGTCGAAGCTCACGACGGATGTCGCGCGTCAGCCCCTCCAGCGTGGCATCGTCGACACGCACAAACCATTGATGGGTGGCGCGACTGCCGAACTGAAGGATGGACGTGCTCCGCAGTGACTCGACGCTGAGGTATACCGACGGCCCCAGCGCGAACCCCCCGCGCCCCTGCACGCGATCCTTGAGCACCGTGTCGCGAATCTGAAAGGCGTGGCCGGCCAGACGAATGGTGTCCCCCACCGCCGCGCCGAGTTGGACCAGCAGCTCAGGATGCACGATGATGCCGCGGTCACGCAGCAACTCGTCGCTGAACGGCCGGCCGCTGCCTAAGTCGATTGTCCCGTAATACGGGAAGCCCGCTTCCACCGCGCGCAGTTCGACGAGGCGGACCTGCCCGGTGTCTGCCGCCGCCATCGTGGCGGTCTC
>JBKJTD010000153.1:0-24678 GCA_046590915.1 Vicinamibacterales bacterium | reverse complement strand
CACCGGCACAGATCGCAGCTCGAAGATCACGATGATGGAGGACGGCATCCTCATCGCACCGGCGCCGTATGCCGCCCCGGCGGCATACTACGCGCCGACGCCGGGCCGCATGGAGGCCATCGAAGTACGAAAAGGATCAAGTCAGATCAAATCCGGCCCGATCACCACGGGAGGTGTCCTCAACTACGTATCGACGTCCATCCCTGCCGATTTCCGTCTTCGTACCACCCTCGCCAGCGGCGCGGACAGCACACGCAAGATCGTCGCGAGTCTTGGCGACACCTATACAAATGCGGGCTGGCTCGTGGAGACGTATCAATTCCGCACCGACGGTTTTAAGCAACTCGATGGTGGCGGCAACACCGGGGTCGACGTGGCCGACTACCTGGCGAAGTTCAAGGTGAACACCACGCCGACCGAGACGCTGTTCCAGGAACTCGAGTTCAAACTTGGCCGCACGACTCAGGCGGGACAAGAAACGTATCTCGGGCTCACCGACGCCGACTTTGCCGCCACGCCCCTGCGCCGCTACGCAGCGTCTCAACTCGACGAATTCACGTCGACTCATCAGCAATACCAGGTGCGGCATCTACTCGCACGCCCAACGTGGGACGTGACCACGGTGGCATATCACAACGACTTCACGCGCGCCTGGTACAAACTCGAGAGCGTGATGGGCACCAGCCTGTCGGCCGTGTTGGCATCGCCGGCGACGTACCCTCAGCAATTCGACGCGCTGCGTGGCGGCGCCACGGCCGCGAACGCCCTGGTGATTCGTAACAACAACCGCACCTACTTCGGCCGCGGCGTGCAGTCGACGCTCGGCGCCCGTTTCACTACGGGGGCCATCCGGCATTCCCTCGAAGCCGGGCTTCGGTATCACGAAGACGAAGAGGATCGCTTTCAGCAAGATGATGCGTATCAGATGGTGGCGGGTCGCATGGTGCGCACCAGGGCCGGCGCGCCCGGCAGCCAGACCAATCAGGTCGTGGGCGCCAGCGCACTGGCGGCGTTTATTGCGCACACGGCGGTGACGGGCCGGTGGACGTTCACGCCCGGGCTGCGAATGGAACTGATTGACCTGCGCCGCACCGACTATGCCCGCACCGATCCCGCGCGGTCCGCGCCCACAGCACAGATCAACACCTCGGTGGACGTGCTGATTCCCGGGCTGGGTATCGCCTATCGCCTGCGCCCATCGCTCACCGTGTTCGGCGGAACGTACAAGGGCTTTGCCCCACCAGGACCGGGCAGCGCCGCCGAGACGAAGTCGGAAGACAGTCTCAACTACGAGATTGGCAGCCGATGGCAGCGTGACACGGCACAGGCAGAGGTCGTCGCCTTCTTCAGTGACTATGCCAATCTGCTCGGTCGCGACATGTTGTCAACCGGCGGCACGGGCACGGGCGAAATCTACAATGGGGGAGCCGCCCGCGTGCGTGGACTGGAAGTCTCCGGACTGTGGCGCGGGCTGCGCGCGGCCTATACCTTCACCGAGACCGAGTTCCGTAACGCGTTCCAGAGCCAGTACGGGCCATGGGGCACCGTGCAGGTCGGCGACAGACTGCCGTACGCGCCTCGTCATCAGGTCTTTGTGGCATTGGACCTGGGTGGACCGCGGTGGCATGCACGCGTCGACGCGTCTGCGGTTGGCCGCATGCGCACGGTGGCTGGCCAGGGGGCACTGGCCGACCGATTCGCCACCGATCCGACATTGACCTTCGGCGCCTCCGCAGACTATTCCGTGCTGCCCAAGGCCCGGCTGTTTGCCAGCGTCCAGAACCTCTTCAACAGCGCCACAGTGGTATCGCGTCACCCTGCTGGAGTCCGCCCAGTGGCGCCACGTCTCATAATGGTCGGCCTCAACGTCGAACTTGGTCGCTGACGGCTACCGACGGCGAGCGCACAATGTCGGCGCGCCCCATGCGGCGAGCCCGGCTCCGGTATTTCTGACCAAGACCTGCCCTCCCCTCGCTGCACGGCTGATTCAGCGAGGAATCAGCCCTCGTTAGTGCCGTCGGGCGCGACAATACGGATTCCGCTGGGCGTAGCCGTGAGCTTCGCCTGAAGAAATGCTGAAGAAGGGCTGTTTTACGCACGATGCATCCGTGAAACACCATTTCCTCCGCGCTTCCTCACGACACGGCCGGGCTGGCGGCCGTAAAGTCCGCGTCGGAGGTTACACCTGTGAGGACTCGCACACTTGCAATCGAATATGTCACCGCGTTGACACTGCTGCTGCCCGCTGCCGCTGCGGCGCAGTCGAGCGCACCCGTCGTCACCGAACTACGGACGCAGTTCGGGGCATCGATCAACAACGCCGGCGCCCAGCAGACGCTCGACTGGTCACGTCGGAAGGCGTTGGCGCCCACTGCCGGTCCGCTGCGCGCAGATGCCCACGCGCAGTTTGGCATCACGACGACCATCACGCCGTCGTATGGACGACTCGGGGTCTGGGCCCAGATCGCGCCGGTGTCGATGGTGGTGGTCCGGGCTGGTGTCGAGCCGGCCTTCTATTTCGGCACCTTCAACTCGCTGATGAGCCTCACCCACCGTGATGCCCCATTCGACACCGACACTCGAAAGGCCAGAGGCGGTGCCACGACCGGCACGGTCTGGCGCTGGTATGTCACGCCCACGATCCGCGCTCGCGTCGGGCGCGTTGTCGCCCAGGCGAGTGCCGACGTCGAGCGCTGGTCCGCCTCGGTGGACGGTCCGCTCTTCTACGAGCCGACGCGGGACACGCTGCTCGCGGTGGCCGGCGACACGGTGATCGGCCTGCGGCACGTCGTGATGTACGAACACGTGAAGGCCGGCGGGGGCCGCGTCTCGGTCGGCGGTCTGCACACGCTGCAGTGCGTCGGCGGATTGCGCAACGCCCGCTTGAACCAGATCCAGAAACTCGGCGCTGTCGTTGCGCTGCAAGCAACAGGCCGACTGGCCGGCCTGTCGAGCCCGAACATCACTGCGATCGTTGCCCGGTATCTGGATGACCCATCAAAACAAGACGGCTGGACGGCCGCCGTAACTGTCGGCGGCACCTTGCGTCGTCGCTGAACCGACCCGACTAGTCTCTGCGCGCGATCCTCCCGATGTATCGCACCCAGCGAACGACGCCCGCGCCGTCTCGAATGAATTCCACAGGATTGCCGCGGCCGGCGCCGGAGGTGACGACGGCGCGATCGGCGGCGTAGAACGCGATCGGATTGCCATCGAGCTGAAGTTGCGTGCCTTCCAGGCGGACCACACTCTCACGCGAGGGCGGCCGCCGGTAGGTGCCCAGGTACGGCGCAGCCTCAGGCTGGACCTCCAGCACTGGGGCATCGGGCATCGTCTCGTTCAACCCTCGATGACCAATCGCATGGCCGGGGGCGAGGGTCAACGCTTCCAGCGTGCGCAGGGCCTCGCGCTCCACGTCCTGAATCAATCGCCAGCCTTCGGCGTGATTGGTCAGGATGGCGATGGCAAAATTGCGCTCCGGGACGAGCTCGAGCAGCAGGATGTGGCCGAGCGTGCCCCCGTGCGCGACGGTCGTGACACCCGAGAGTGTCCGCAAGTGCCATCCCAGGCCCATGTGGTCGTCGGTGCCCACCTTGGGCACGCGCGGCCGGCGCATCGCCTCGAGTGATGCGCGCGTGAGCACGCGCTGCCCGCCTGCGCCGATGCCATCACCCATGTGGAATTGCGCGTAGCGAAGGATGTCGTTGAGACTCATGGACACGCCGCCGGCGGCCACCGACGCGGAGCGCGAGAGCGGTCGGCTGACGCTGACCTGTCCGGGCGCACCGCGGTGGGCGACGGAAAACGGCCATGTCACCAAATCCTCCACGCGCGTGAACGCGCGCGTGAGACCCACGGGCTCGAACACCAATGTGCGGATGGCGTTGTGAATGGTCTGGCCGGACGCCACTTCGAGGAGCCGTCCCGCAACGTTGAAACCGGCGTTGTTGTAGCTCCAGACCTGGCCTGGCGGCGCCAAGGGCGGCAACTCACGCATGTTCGTCTCGATGAAGTTGGCCAGCGTGAGAGCACCGCGATCGTCTGAGGACAGTTGTCCCTCCCACCCGGGTGTGTGCGTCAGCAGATGCCACACCCTGACCTCCCGGCTCATCGCATCGTCCTGCACGCGAAACGCCGGCAGGTACTGCTGCACCGGCGCGTCCAGGTCGAGCTTGCCCTGCTCGACGAGTCGCATCAGCGCCGTGGCGACAACCGTCTTGGTGATGGAGGCGAGCGCGAAGATGGTGTCTGCCGTTACCGGCTGCGGATTGTCGAGGTTCGTGACGCCGAGCGCGCGTGTGGTGACGTGCCCGTCCTTCACGATGCCGATGGCCACACCCGGCACGCCGTACTCGGCCATCTTGCGCTCGACAAGCGCTGCGATCGCCTCGAATCGTTCAGGCTGTGTCAGGGTTGGCGATTTCATCGCCGCCGGCGCTCCGGCCAGCAGCGCGATTGCCGTGAGAAGCGCGACTATTCGCATGGGCGAATTGTGGCAGAAATTCGGGCGTTTGCGCGCCAGGCAGCGACGGCTACCGACGACGACCGTACAATGTCGGCGCGCCCCATACGGCGAGCCCCGCTCCGGTATTGAGGACAAGACTTACCTGTTTGCCGGCATAGGGGCTCAGGTCGAGTTCGACGGCAACCCAGCCGCGGTCGCCTGTTTGCTCGAAGGGATGCAGCACGCGCGTGAGGAGCTCCTCGTACCGTCCGTCAAAAGACACGCCGATGCGAAACAAGACACCATCACCGGGCTGGGTCCAGCTCTCCTCACGAAGAGCGATGAAGGTCGACAGTCGCGCCGCCTCCGGCATCACGAAGTCCCAGGCGATGCGGCTGGGCACGCTGACGGTGATCCCCCGCCGGCTGATGCCGGTAATGACCACGTCTTCCGCGGTGAAGACGTCCGGCGACGGACGTCGCACCGATGCGACGTCGACCTGCTGCGCGAGTTCGCGAAGAAGAACTTCGCCACCGCCGGCAACAAGGTGCCACGCCGCCAAGGCGGAGAGACCAAGAGCAAGACCAAGAACGTATCGCCACACCCACGACATCGGGAAAGTATAACTGCGCCTTGACGGGCGTCTGGGGCGCCCGTACGATTTGGAGCCCACATGCCTGTTCCTGATCAGCGGCACACGCCGCGCTGGTTGCTGCCACTTTTGCTGGTATTACTTGTCTGCTCTGGTATTTGCGCACTGGTCTACCAGGTTCTGTGGCTGCGACTCCTGGCCCTGACGTTTGGCGTCACCGTGCACGCGGCCGCGACAGTACTTGCGAGTTTCATGGGCGGCCTCGCTGTCGGCAGCCTGCTGGCCGGCCGCTTGGCGGATCGATCGTCAAATCCCCTTCGCTTGTTTGGATTGGTGGAAGCTGCGATCGGCATCGTCGCGCTGCTCTCGCCGCTCACGCTGGCCGGCGTCGAAATGATTTTCCTGGCGCTGGCCCCGTCCCTGCCGGATTCGGTCCTGGTGGGTTCACTCATCCGCACGGTGCTGTCGTTTGCCGTGCTGCTCGCGCCCACCGCCCTCATGGGCGCCACCATGCCTATTGTGGTCAAGTCGTCACTGAGCAAGATTGAGGCGCTGGGCACACGTGTCAGTCTGATGTATGCCGCCAACACTGCCGGCGCGATTTGCGGCACCCTGCTCGCCGGGTTTTACCTGATTCCCCGGATTGGCTTGTCCCGGGGTTTCATGGTGGCCGCCGCCTTGAACATCACGATTGGTCTCACGGCATTGCTCGCCTCACGTTTTGTGCAGACAGGATCCGTCGTCACGGCCAACGAAGGCGCGATCGCACCAACGGCCGCCACGCCGCTCCCCCCAGGCGGACGAATGGTGCTTGTCGTCTCTGCCATTTCAGGGTTCGCGTCACTGGCGCTCGAAGTGGTGTGGTTCCGTCTGCTGGCGATTTTTCAAGGACCCACCAGCTACACATTCACGGTGGTGCTGGCGACGGTGCTTTTCGGGATCGCGCTCGGCAGCGCACTGGCGGCCCCCGTGCTCCGATGGCGGCGCCTCGACTGGGTCCAGACCTTGGCCATCTTGCAGTTCGCTGGTGCGGGCATCGTCCTCGCGTCTTTCAGTGGCATCGTCATGCCCTCTGAGGCACCGGCGTGGATCGCTCGTGTGTTGACGAGCTTGGGCGCTGGCTTCGCCGTGCCCGCGGTCGCCATGAGCTTGAGCGTCGTGTTGCCGGCATCGCTGTTCTTCGGCATGTCGTTCCCGATTGGCCTCAGGCTGTGGGCAGGTGCCGATGGATTGGGCACCGAGACCGGCCGCCGAGTGGGGCTCTTCTATTCGGTGAACGTCGGCGGCGGAATTCTTGGATCGCTCGCTGCCGGATTTGTGCTGCTGCCGTTGCTGGGCAGCCGTGACAGCCTGGTGCTGCTCGCTGGGCTCTATGTCGTGGGCGGTCTCGGTCTGCAGTTGACCATCGCGCGGCAGCGTCCGGTGTTGACCGGTCTGATGACGGCCGCGTTGGTGGCCGTGGTGCTCCAGACGCAGGGCGTGCCCGACCCGCTCGAGATCATTCAACGACGGATTTACACAGGTCGAGCGGTGGTCTGGCAGGAAGAAGGCATGCAGACCACAGTCGCTGTAGTTGGCGGCGCAGATGGCCGGGTGCTGTTTCTGGATGGCCG
Source organism: Vicinamibacterales bacterium (assembly GCA_046590915.1). Lineage (GTDB taxonomy): Bacteria > Acidobacteriota > Vicinamibacteria > Vicinamibacterales > SCN-69-37 > SYFT01. The sequence continues at coordinate 18,029 of JBKJTD010000153.1, read as the reverse complement.
ACACCAGGCCAACGACTCGGATTCGATGACGTTCATTCATCGGCGCATCGGGTTGCTGCCAGTGATCCTGCACGAGCAACCCAAACGCGCGCTGGTTGTTGGCCTTGGAGGGGGTGCAAGCCCTGGTGCCATGAGTCAGTTCCCGGGGCTGAAGGTCGACGTTGTGGAACTCTCTGAAGGCGTCATCAAGGCCGGTGCGTACTTCAGTCATATCAACTTCGACATCCTCAACAACCCTTCAGTTCGGCTGATCGTTGACGATGGCAGAAGCGTGCTGCAGGGGAGACGGGAGCCGTACGACATCATCACCGCCGATGCCATTATTCCGCGGCATGCCGGCGCCAATTCGCTGAACTCGGTGGAGTATTTCACGCTGGTCCGCAAGGCGCTGGCTCCGGGCGGGATCGCGCTGCACTGGAACGGTGGAGCGACTCAGGAGGAATACACGCTGATCCTGCGCGCGTTCGCGACGGCGTTTCCGCACACCACGTTGTGGGGGGACGGCGCCTTGATGGTCGGCACACTCGCTCCGCTGCAGGTCTCGATGGCGCGCATCGCGGCGATGCTGAACAATCCTGAGACACGGGCGGTGCTGCAGATGATGCACGTCGAGGAGCCGGGCCATCTGGAGCGGATGTTCCGAGCCGACACGGACGCCGTGCGCGCCTTCCTGGGGGCCGGCGTAGTGCTCTCGGACGATCGGCCGCTGTTGGAATACTTCGCGTCGCTGCCGCAACATGAAAAGAATCTCCTCGGGTTGGTCCGGCGCAGCGATCGTGTCATTCGGCCCTGAGTTAAGATCGGGACATGCGCAATCTTCTGCAGAAGTCTTCCGTGGTCATCGTTTGTGTCGCGGCTGTGTCAGCGGTCATGCACGGGCAGCAGGCGGGGCTGAACCAGCAGCCGCCGAATGCACCGACGCAGAAGCCGGCGTTTGAAGGGCAGACCCGGGCCCCGGAATCGAAATCCAATGTGGCCTTTGATGTGGTGCAGGTGGCGCAAGGGCTGACCGCGCCGTGGGGGCTGGCGGTGCTGCCGTCGGGCAAGATGCTGGTGACCGAGAAGGCAGGTCAACTGCGGGTCGTCGCTGCCGACGGCACGGTGTCACCGCCCGTGGAGGGCCTGCCGCCGGTGGATTCGCGCGGCCAAGGCGGCCTGCTCGACGTGGCGCTGGACCCGGCGTTTGCGACCACCCAGCTCATCTATTGGAGTTTCGCCGAGCCGCAGGCCGAGCGGATGAACAACACGGCGGTCGCGCGCGGCAAGTTCGTTGACGGAGCCACACCGAAGGTCGAGAACGTTCAGGTGATTTACCACCAGGCGCCTGCCCTGAACTCGGGCGGCCACTACGGATCACGACTCGTGTTCGGCCGCGACGGCACGTTGTTCATCACGCAGGGCGATCGGCAGATCGAGGCGGGCCGCGAGATGGTCCAGAAGATGGACACACTCATCGGCAAGATCGCGCGGATCAACCCGGATGGCTCGATCCCGAAGGACAACCCGTTTGTCGGCAAAGAGGGGGTGCGACCGGAGATCTGGTCCCTGGGTCATCGCAACATCCAGTCCGCGGCGATCAACCCGGCGACAGGCGACTTGTGGGAAGTGGAACACGGTACCCGCGGCGGCGACGAACTGAACATCGCGAAGAAGGGGCTCAATTACGGCTGGCCCGACACCGCGTACGGTATTGAATACCGCGGACAGGCCATCCGCGAAGGCGCCACTGCGCGCGCCGGCATCGAGCAGCCGGTCTACTACTGGGATCCCGTCATCGCACCCAGCGGCATGCTGTTCTATACGGGTGATCTGTTCCCGGCGTGGAAGGGCAGTCTGTTTGTCGGCGGCCTCGTGACGACCAATCTCGTGCGCCTCGATGTGAAAGGTGATCGCATCGTCGGTGAAGAACGCCTGTTGAAAGACCTCCAGCCCGCGCCCGAGCGCATTCGTGACGTTCGCCAGGGCCCTGACGGCGCCATTTACGTCGTCACAAACGCCACAACCGGCGCGGCCGGCAGGATTCTGAAGCTGGTACCGAAGAAATGAAAATGAGCTCGGAGGCGATTTTTGCGAAAATCGCCTCCGAGCTCAGGTCTCTTCGCGTGTTCACAACGGCACAGTGGAGCGCCGCGACACCAGCGCATAGTGTCGCCATGTGCCTTCGCGCGCGCGGGGAGATCCGCTCCTGAAACTCGTCACCTTCGTCCTGCTCCTGATCGCTCAGGTGGCGAGCGCACCTGCGGCCGGTCGCCTCAGCGGCCGCATCGTCAACAGTGACTCCGGGGCCCCGCTTGCCAACGTGCAGGTGGATGTACAGGCACAGGCCGCCGGCACCCGGTGGAGTGCGCGCACGGATGCGACTGGTCAGTACACAGTGGTCGATCTTCCACCGGGGCTGTACACCGTATGGGCCACTGCGCCCGGATTTGTCAGTGCCGCCTTCGGCCTGCGTCGATCACGCGACGTCCAGAGCGCGGTGCCGGTCACTGTCAAGGGTCACGCCCTCAATGTTGATATCGCGCTCACCGCGGAATCGACGCTGAGCGGGCGCCTCACCAACGCGGACGGGTCTCCCCATGTGGGCGCGACCGTCACGGCACAGCGCCCTCACCTCACCGACGGTCAACTCGTGTTGAAGGACCATGGAAGCGCCCGCACCGACGCGAACGGTCTGTATCGTGTCGCCGGCCTGTTGTACGGCGACTACTACGTCAGTGCCAGCGCATCGGCTGGTGCGCCAGGGTCGGATGCCGGGCGTTTGGCGCCGACGTATTATCCGGGCAAAGCGGACCCGTCCGAGGCGCAACGGGTTCGCCTGATCAAAGGTGGCCACCTCGACAACGTGGACTTCCCGAGCACGACCGTTCGCTGGGTGCAGGTGACCGGCACTGTGCGCTCCGAGAAGGACGCGCCCCTGCTCAATGCGGCGATCATCATGCAGGCGCGGGATCCCGAACAGCTCTCCCCTGGCTCAGGTTCGAAACCCCGCTGGCTCGAGGGGGGGCGATTTGTGTTCGACGATGTGCCGCCCGGTGAGTACGTGATCCGCACGCTCGCTGCCGTCCAGACGGACGCGCCGCCGTTGTTTGCAGCCCGGGCGGTCGACGTGTCGGGCGTCGATGTCACCGGCCTTGTCCTGACAGTCGTGGAGGGCGCCTCGCTTTCGGGCAGCGTGCGAGTGGACGCACACGGCACGCCGGTGCCGGACTTCACGCAGATGCGGTTGTTTGTACCGTTGGTGGATGGCACGCGGTTCGGCGGAGAACCCACCGACCGCATGGGCCGCGATGGTGAGTTCAAGGTCTCGGGAGTGGATGCCGGCCGCCGGATGGTGCGCGCCACCGGAGTGCCCGCCCCCTGGATGCTCAGTCAGGTGACTCAAGGGGGGAAAGACATCACCGATCAGCCGATCGACGTCCTGGCAGGAGCCCGCCTTGCGGATGTGGTCCTCACCTTCACCGATGTCGCGCCGACCATCAGCGGTACGGTTCGGTACGCCTCCGGCCAGACGGCCGTGGACATGCTCGTGGTGGCGTTTTCAACCGACCGCACACTATGGCGACCGCTGTCGCGTCATATCGGTGCCACGCGGACTGACCACCTTGGGCACTACACGCTTGGGCCGCTTCCGGCAGGTCCGTATCGGCTCGTGGCGCTCCAGGACTACGAGGAGGCCGACCTCTACCAACGCGACACCCTCGACCAGTTGACGCGTCTTGCGGTCGACGTGACGTTGCTGCAGGGCCAGACCCGCGCACAGGATCTGCGCGCGCTGCGTTAGTTGAACGTCCACACCGCGAGGGTCACGATCGTCACGGAAAGCAGAAAAATGACCGTGCCGGCCGTCTGCGTCCTGGCGATCGCGACTGGATCGCCGGCGGCGACCTTCCTGGCCAGAGAGTGAACGAAGCCAATCGCCAGCGTCATCAGCACGACGGCGGTCAGCTTGGCGTGGAAAAGCGGCGGCATGCTGCCGAAACCATCCCACTTGAGAAATACCAGGGTGAGTCCGGTGACCCACAGCAGCACCAGGCCGATGTCTCGCACGCGCGCGATGGCCGGCGGAAATCTCGACAACGTACGCCGTTCATCGGGTGTGGCTTTGGCCATCAGGCCCGCCATCACCATACTGCCGAACCCGGCCGCAAAGCCCATGGCCAACCCGAGAAAGTGCAGCACCAGCAGCGCGCGAATGGCATTAAATATCATCCCACCTCCAGTTGAATGGGTCGCGTCAGGCACGTGGGCCCGCCTCCGCCATTCAGCGAAATTTCAGAACCATCGTAAACCCGAACGCTCGCGCCCGCGCGCTCGAGTGCGGCACGGGTTCGCGGATTGCCGTCCACCATCACACACTGTCGCGGCGCCACAGCCAGCACATTGGCACCCATCGAATCAAATTCCTCAGACGGCACCTCGACCAGGGTGAAGTCCAGATCAAGCAGCCGCTCACGAAACGGAATCGGCATCAATGGTGAGAACACCACGGCCAGATTGTGATCAACCGGGCTGATGAACGACATCAGATGAAAGACATCAGACGGCCCACGATGGTGCGGCAACGGCACCACAAGCAGTTCGTCGATGGTGTCCCCCAGCAGCACCCGCAACTGGCGTATGCCTTCGTCGTTGGTCCGGTAGCCGCGCCCCACGGCAGCGAGACGGGGGCTGAGCCACGTAAAGTCACCGCCTTCAATCGTGCCGGGTGCCGTAATCGCGCCCACAAGCGGAATGTCGACGGACTTGTATGCCGCAATCAGTGCCGCCGGCTCGGCGGCGCGCTGGGCCTTGCCCATGCGGCACAGGATGGCACCGCGGCTCGACATGATTGACCCGTCACGCACGTAGATCGAGTCCAGGGTGAGTTGCTCCGACGCAGTGACGCTCAGCGTGACAGGCGCGTGCGCGCTCAGGAGCGTCACAAACGTATCGAACTGGTCGGCGGCTCTTGCGGGATCCGGGCACGCGAGGTAACCCAGGTCGCGCCACTCCCGTCCCACTTTGGAGGTGTCGCCAAATGCGTGGTTCGGGTGACGAACGATGAAGCGGGCCCAGGGACCGATGTCAGTCATTGGAAGAGTGCGGGGTGCGGAGTGCGGAGTGGGACGTGCGGGTGGTCCAGACGTACACGGGCAGACCGGCCATCAACAGCAGAAAGCCCCAATACACCGTCTCGGCGCCTGCGCCACCGATGGCCCAGAGTGAATACACAAACGCGAGACCGGCGACCAGGCGCATTCCGGTGGAGAGTGTCGCGGGGCTCATGCGAAACGCGGCCAGCGCGCTGAAGGTGTACGCGACCAGCGTCGACAACGTCGACAGAAGGATGATGAACGTGAACAGGTCCACCAGACCACGAGTGTAGTTGGAGGCAATCAGCACCGTCGCGAGCACACCGGCGATGAGGATGCCGGCAACGGGCGTTTGGTTGTCTGACACGCGAGTGAAGGTCCGGGGAAACAGTCCATCTCGAGCGGCCGCCAGGGGAATCTGGCCCACAATCAGCGTCCAGCCATTCAGCGCGCCCACACACGAAATGGCGGCACCCAACGCGATCAATCCAGCGGCCGTCTCGCCAAACAGCACGCGCGCGCCGTCGGCAAACGGTGCCGTGGATATCCTGAGCACCTCGCTGGGCACCAGCGACATCACACCCACGGTGCTGACGATGTAGATCACCCCGGCGAGCAACGTGCCGATGATCGTCGCCCGCGGAATCGTGCGCTCCGGATGGCGGATGCTCGAAGAAGGGATGGTCGCACATTCGAGTCCGAGAAACGCCCAGAGCGTCAGCGTCGCGACCTCGGTGACGCCGGCCGCCACTTCACGCGGGCCTTGTGCGGTGATGGCAAACGCCCCGGGGTTGAAATAGAACAACCCGCCAATACCAACCAGCGCCAGCGGCAACACCTTGATGACCGTCGTCACCATCTGCACCTGACCAGCCCGGCGGACACCACTGATGTTGACCAGCACACACAGCCAGACCAGCGAAATCGCCAGCAGCGCCGCCAGCGCCGGCGTGCGGACGATGGTGGGGAAGAAGGGGTCGAGATAGCCGACCCCGGCGACCGCGAGTGCGGCCAGAGTGGACCAGGTGGAGATCCAGTACCCCCAGGCCACCAGGAAGGCCGGCACGTCCCCGAAGGCCACGCGGGTGTAGGCGTACGGGCCGCCTGCGGAGGGCATCAGACGGGCCAGCCTGGCAAAAACGACCGCGAGGCAGGTCGCACCGGCCGCTGAAAGCACCCAGCCGGCCAGGCTGAGTCCCCCGAACGCCGCCAGCGAGGCGGGCAACAGGAAGACGCCGGACCCGATCATGTTGCCCAGGACCAGGGCCACTGCCATGGCAAGTCCGAGTTGTGGCCGACCAGTTGCCCCCGTCATCGACGCGAACGTTATCACCGACCTCGGCTATCCTGTGTGCGACATGCCGAGCTACGGACAGCCCTTCTGGACGCGGAAACAGCCGACACCTGTGCGGGCGACACGCGCGGCGGTGAAACCGCTCAAAGGCAACCATACGGCCGATGTGGTTGTCATTGGCGGGGGACTCACCGGATGCGCGACCGCGTATCTGCTGGCCCACGCCGGTCTGAGCGTCGTGCTGCTGGAAGCCGAGACGCTGACGTCCGGTGCCACGCGGCGCGCGATGGGGATGCTTCTCCCGACACCAGATGTCTCGTTTGGTGTCGCCTCCAAGGCGGCGGGCACACGCGCGGCGAAGGTGTTCTTTGCCGAAGTGCGCAAGAGCGCGAAGGACCTGCCGACGGCACTCAAGAAGCTCAAGATTCCTTGTGACCTCGCGCCGGCTGAACTGCTCGTGAACGCGCCGTTCACCAACGATGCGGCGTTGCTCAAAAAGGAAATTGCCGCGCGCAAGGCGGCCAAGCTTGATGGAACGTGGGTGGCACAACCCACCGCGCAGGCCGCGCTGCTGACCGAAACGCAGGGCGCGATGCGGCTGAAGGACTGTGCGACAATCGACCCCGTGAAAGCCGCACGCGGATTTGCTGCCGCAGCGATCAAGAAGGGCGTACGCATCATCGAACATGCCCGCGTCAAGAAAACCACGTTCACCCGCAAGACCGTCACCGTCGTACTCGACGGCGCCACCGTCACCGCGACGGGTGTCGTCGTGGCCACTGGTGAGCCCGGCAAAGTGTTCCATCAGCTCGAGCGTCACGTCCGGAAGACGCAAGGCTACATGGTCGTGACCGAGCCGCTGACCACCGCCATGCGCACGGCGGTGGGTGCACGCGCGTCTCTGTATTCGGAATCCACCGAGTCGCCCCGCTGGTTGCGCTGGTTGCCCGACAACCGTGCCATGTTCACCGGGCTGGCCGGACCGAACGTCGCGGCTGATAAAACGGACAAAGCGATCGTCCAGCGGACCAACCAGCTCATGTACGAGTTGTCGCTCCGGTACCCGGACGTCTCAGGGCTGCCTCCCGCCTACGGCTGGGACCTTCCCGTGGTGACCACCGCCGACGGTCTGCCGTGGATTGGGCCGCACCGGAACTACCCCTTTCACTTTTTCGCCATGGCGTTTGGATGGCACGGTGAGGCGTTTGCGTGGCTGGCCGCCCAGGCTGCCGCACGGCACTTCACTGGGAAGTCGACGAAAGACGATGCGCTGTTGGGTTTTGCGCGGGCACTTGGATAAACCGGTCTGGAGGGTGTGATGCAGCTATTCAATACAACCGCGCTTCGGGAACACCTCCTGCGCCGCGCGGGGTTTGGCCTGACGCCGGGCGAACGCAGTCAATACCAACAAGGCTCCTACACGGAAGTGGTGGACGAACTCGTTGGGTTTGACCCGGCCATGACCGACGTCGATCATTTGATGCAGACACCGGGGCACGCCAGTGTGACTGCGCGTAATGGCGTGTTCACCCCCAACATCGTGATCAACGACGCGCGACAGCGCTGGTTGTTCCGGATGGTGCACACACCGGCTCCGCTGCAGGAGAAGATGGCGCTGTTCTGGCACCATCACTTCGCGACGGCCTACAGCAAGATTGCCGGCGTGTACGGTCAGACTGAAGCCACGCGCATGATGGATGCCAAACCGTCGACCGACACCGCGCGCGTGCGCGGGCAGATCGAACTGTTCCGGCAGCTGGGCATGGGGTCGTTCCGTGACCTGCTTGTCGAGGTGGCCAAGGACCCGGCCATGATCGTGTGGCTGGACGGCCGGACGAATGTGAAGGCGCAGCCGCAGGAAAACTTCGGCCGCGAGTTGATGGAGTTGTTCACGTTTGGCATCGGCAACTACACGGAAGCCGACGTCTACGCCGCCGCCCGGGTCTTCACCGGTTGGAACCTCACGCTGCTCGGCACCCGTGACACTCCCACGTCCAGCTACGCGTTCAACTACAACGCCGCGCAGCACGACATCAACGCCAAGACGTTTACGTTTGCCGTCTATCCGAACGGATCGAAGACGATCCCCGCTCGCGCGGCTGCCGGCGGGATGCAGGATGGCCTCGATCTCATTCAGGCGCTGGCCATTCATCCGGAAACCGCCCGGCGTCTGGCGCGTCGACTCTGGACCTGGTTTGTGAGCGACGTCCAGGCACCAGACGAGGCGTGGGTTGCCAGCATCGCGGCGACCTATCTCTCGAACGACACCCAGATACGACCCGTCATGCGCGCGGTATTTTTGAGCGCGCAGTTCCGCAGCGCGAGCCACCAGTTCTCGCGATATGCCTGGCCAGTGGAGTACGTCGTGCGCGCGATGAAGGAAGTCGGCTACCTGGGCTTTTCGGTCAACGACACCCTGACGCCGTTGCTCAATATGGGACAGCAGCTGTATGAGCCGCCGGATGTGAACGGATGGGCCCTCGGTCAGGCGTGGTTTTCGACGGGTGGCATGCTGGCGCGGATGAACTTTGCCTCGGCGTTGGCCGCCAATCAGCGGTTTGAGTTGCGCAATGCGTCACGCGCGGCCAACGCGTCACCGGAGCGCCTGCTGGAGTTTGTGACCGATCGCCTGACGTTAACCACATTGCCGGCGCCGGTCCGCACGGCCCTGCTCGACTACGTGCGCGCGGGTGGCACGTGGACCGGGTCGGATGCCCAGTTGCTCTCCAAGACGGGTGGTTTGTTCCACCTGCTTGTCGGCTCGGGCGAATTTCAGTTCGTATAAAGGGGCCGATCATGAAGGTCACTCGACGACAGTTCGTCAAAGGCGGCGTCACGGCGTTCACCGTGAGCATGGCCGCGCCCGCGTTTCTTTCCGACATCGCGCGTGCCCAGGGCGCCTCACGGCGCAATCTGGTGGTGCTCTACCTGAGCGGCGGCAACGACGCGCTCAGCACACTGATTCCCTACACCGACCCGTTCTATTACTCGCGCCGGCCGACGCTTGCGGTCCCGGCCGCCAATGTTCTGCAAGTGGGTGCCGATCGTTCGGGGAAGGCACTGGGCCTTCACCCCCGCCTCACAGGGCTGCGTCAGATTTTTGATGCGGGCGATCTCGCCATCATCCAGCGCACGGGCTACCCCAACTCGAGCCGCTCTCACTTTCTCGGCACCGACATCTTTTCCACCGCCAATCCTGCCAACTCCAGTGGAACTGGATGGTTGGGTCGATACCTCGACGCACTGCCTGATCCGGTCGATCCCCTCATCGGGTGGAGCACCGTGCGTGAGCTGCCGCACTCGCTCGAGGCCCGCAAGGTGAGTGTCCCCGCGATTCCCAGCGTGGCCGGGTACGCGTTCTCCAGTCCAAACACCGGTGCCGAGGCCACCTACTCGCGAGCGACGATGGCCAACATTGCGTCGCACGTGCCGGTCGATCGACCACACCTTGCCTTTGTGAATGGCACGTCCACTGCGGCACTGGCGACATTGGATCGCGTGGCCTCCGTCGCGTCGTACACAGGCACAGTCGCGTACGCGAACAACGGTCTGGCGCAAGCGCTCAAAGCCGTCGGCGGAGCCATCTCGCGCGGCATCGGCACCAAAGTGTTCTGGGTGCAGACCGGTGGCTTTGACACACACGCGGGCCAGGGCACCAATCAGGCCAACGGGGCCTATTCCAATTTGATGGGCACGGTTGGCGACAGCCTGCTCTCGTTCTACACCGACATGCGCAACCAGGGTCTGCTGCAGGACACACTCGTGCTGCAGTTCTCCGAGTTCGGCCGGCGTGTCATCGAAAACGGCAGCACCGGCACCGATCACGGCGCGGCCGGCGTGATGATGGCGCTGGGAGGCGGGGTCAACGGCGGCCTCTATGGCAGCGCGGCGAACCTCAATCCCAACAATGCGGACGGGTCGCTGGAAAACAGCGCCAACGACGTGCGGTATGAAACCGACTTTCGCGGGGTCTACGCGCGCGTGCTCGACCAGTGGCTTGGCACCGACTCGGTATCGATTCTCGGCGGCAACTTCCGCAACAGCGCGTTGTCATTCATCTAGTCGGCTCAGCGCGCGTCGCGCAGCGCCTTCGCCATCGCGAAGTCGGCATCAGCGTTCGCCCACTGCCTGGCAAGACTGTCGAATTGTTCGTTCGCCCCGGCGGTATCGCCCTTGGACTTCAAGAGACGGCCCATGGACAGCCGTGACGCCATGACCGCAGGGTTTGGTCCAACAACGTACTGCGCCTGCACCGCCAGCCGGTAGCTGGCGATGGCCTCCTCAATTGCGCCCGACCGCTCATGGAGCAGCCCGAGGTAATAGTGCAATTCAAGTGAACGGGGGTTTTGAACGAGATAGCTCTCAATCAGCGCCGCGCCATCCCGACTGCGCCCGTCGGCAGCCATCACAAGCGCGCGCGCCACCACTGCGGGCTGCATCTGCTGAGGATCACTGGCGTCCATTTTTTCCAGGCGCGGCAGCCATGTTCGTACCAGGTCGATATCGCCAATGACGGCAAGAGCCGCGGCGATTTGAGCCACGCCCTGCGGCGGTGGGGCATCGTTGATCAACGCCTTCACCTTGGGGATCCAATCACCCCCCTGCACGACGGCCATTGTGATGGTTTCGCCGCCGGCAATGCCTTGAGCACTCTCGCCGCCGTCGATGCTCATGGCCTGCGTCATCTGTTGGGCCACCGTGCGTCGGTAGTCCCCAATCCGCCCCTCCCAGACCGCCAGGTTCCCCTCGGCCAGGAGCAGTTGCTGCGGATTTGCGAGCTCTCGCGCCGTCGTCTCGAACTCGGCGGCCCGGGGATGCCCACTCGTGCGCGCGGCCGACCAGCGCGCAATCTGCAGATTGGGATCGGGCCGCATCGTCAACGCCTTCTCGATCAGCACAAACGCCTCGTCCAGTCGGCCCAGAAACAACTTGGCGTACGCGGCATTGCTGATCGGCAGTGGTTCATTTGGCGCAATGGCCGCGGCCTCTTCATACTGCTGCAGCGCTTTTTCAAATTCCGCGATCTGCATCAGCAACACGCCCAGGTTGTTGCGCGCCGCAAAATCACCGGGATACGAGTCCACCATCATTTCGAGCGTCTGGCGCGCGCGCGCGCGGTCGTTGGTCACGCGCGTCGCATGGCTCCATTCAATGTGGAGCCGTTCGTATGCGGTGACGCGGTCACGCAGGGCATACGCCTGCTCGGTGTACTTTTTCGAGTCGTCCGCGCGCCCGGTGTTGGCCGACAGGACGCCGAGTTTGGCGTACGCGAGCGCAAACTGGGGGTCGTGCGAGACCGCCTGCTGATAAAAGGGAATGGCGGCCTCATCGCCACGCGTCTGGCGCGCGCGGTGCGCCTGGCCATACGCCTTCAACGCGTCGAGTGACCGCGTCGTCGCTTCGGTAATCGGCACGTCGTATTTCTCAATGGACGAGAGCGATTCGCCGAGTCGTTCACGCAAGCCCGTGACGGCTGTGCCCATGGCCGAAAGCACTTCTTCCTTTGATGCAGCCTGCACCTGCTCCTGCGCCAGAGAGGCGCCTGATTCACAGTTGTACACGCCGAGTGAGATGACATACGCCGAACCCAACGGCGCGATGGATCCTTCGACCGACGCCTGCGCGCCGGCGCGCTGACACAACTCACGTGCTGTGGCACTGTCGAGCGCCTGATCAGCGGAGCGCGACATCAGGCGCAACGTTCGTTGGACGGTCGAGTCTGGCAACAATGTGATAAACGGCGACTGCTGCAACTGCACCGACACCGCCTGCCTCAGCGCATCGTCAAACACCGCGTCGCCGGTCTTGTTGTCGAAGTCGGCAATGACCACAAGACCACGCTCGGTAAACGCCTGGGCGTTTGATTTCTGCCAGTACCAATATCCAGCGGCAGCGAGCACGACGACGCCGAGGGCAGCAAGGATCGGCAGCAACGGGAGCCCGGATGCCGGCTGCGTCGCGTTCGCGGCTGAGGGTGAGGCTGGACCATTGACGGGTGCCACCTGGCGATTCGTCGTGTCGCGACGAAGCCGTGTCAGCTCGACCTGCAGGTCGGCGGCACTCTGGTAGCGCATCCTGCGATCCTTTTCGAGCGCGCGCGTGATGATGTGCTCGAGTTCCACAGGGATGGCCGGGTTCACTTGCTGGACGGGTATCGGATCGCGATTGAGCACCCCGTCAAAGACCACCGCGGCTGTCTGTCCACCGAAGGCCTGACGACCTGTGGCCATTTCATAGAGCACGAGGCCGAGAGAAAAGAGATCGGTTCGGCCGTCGAGCGCCTCGCCGCGCGCCTGTTCGGGCGACATGTAATTGACAGAGCCGATCGCGGTCCCTGGCGTCGTCAGTGACCCGTCGGCGACACGAGTGTGCCCATCGGCCGCGAGTGCGGTGCCTGCGGTCGCGACGCCAAAGTCGAGGAGCTTGGCCTGCCCTCGGGCGGTAATGAAGATGTTAGCGGGCTTGAGATCGCGATGCACGATGCCCTTGGCGTGTGCGGCGTCGAGCGCGTCCGCGATTTGAGAGCCGACATCAAGAATTTGATCGATCGGAAGCGGCTCACCCTTGATGAGGGCTGTCAGGGAGTCGCCCTCGAGGCGCTCCATCACAAAAAAACGGCGCACTACAAAGATCCCCACATCGTGGACCTTGCAGATGTTGGGATGGTTCAGCGCGCAGGCAAGTGTGGCTTCGCGTTCAAATCGCTCGGAGGCCTCAGGAGAAAGCTGCAATAATTCCGGCAGGAACTTGATGGCCACCATCCGGCCCAGTCTGGTGTCTTCGGCCTCGTACACAACCCCCATGCCGCCACTGCCGAGTTGCCTGAGGATCTTGTATTGATGGACGAGGGAGCCCTGCATGTCCCTGATTATAGGTTTACGGTTACTCGTCGGTCCGGTACATGCGGTCGCCTACTCTTGTGGCGAGCGACAGACACGTTAGACGAGCGGCGGATCCGTTTCGCGTTCAAGGATTCGGTGGCCCGACAGCGCCTGCACAAACGCCTCGACGGCACTTACGTCGTTGCCGGCCTCACCAACGATCAGCCCTGAGTCCGCATCCCCGGTCGGCAACTTGAGTGGAATCCCAGCCGCTGTCAGTAGTTCTACGCTTTCACCGAGCATCAGCATCGGCTTGCAGTGGCGATATTGATCCTTCAAGAACTCGTGCACGCGGCCATCAGCAAGCAGCGTCTCGACCGACTCTTCACCGCCGGCGACAATAACGGCGTCAAAGAGGACAGATGGCAGAGCGGACACAGTGCCGTCCGCCTCGAGGAATTCGCCGTCGCTTGTGCCAACCTTCCCGAGCCGTGGCGCGAGTACGCGAGGCACGGCACCCTCTTCACGCAGCCGTGCGGCCGCTGCCGTGACGCCCGCAGGGTTGACGCCATCAGCCACCAGGATTGCGATGCGCCGCGTGGCGATGCGCCCGTCACCGGGCCTCGCGGTCAGGGACAACGTCGGCGACGTGATGACCTCGGGGACGACGTCCACCGGCGCGGCCTTGGGCAACGGAGCAGGCAGCGGGGAGATTCCGAGGCCATCGGCCACCGCTTCCGCCAGCGTCTGGTCCACATGCAGCAACCCGGCGACCATCCGCGAGCGGATTGCCGGGACCTGGACGCGGCTCAATTCAAACGTAAACGCATTCGCGATGTGTGCCTGCTCGATCGGCGTCTGGCTGTTCCAGAACAGGCGCGCCTGGGTGTAATGGTCGGCAAATTTCTCTGGATTACCGCGCACCTTGGACGGTTCCGGGTCCGTCGGGGGCGCATACGACACAAATCCCGCCTGACCCGCCTGGAAGGGGCAGCCACCGCCGAGTGAATTGGGTTCATACGACACCCGCCCTCGATGAATCGCCTGGCGGTGCATGCCGTCGCGTTGGTTGTTGTGCACCGGCGCGACCGGCGCATTGATCGGAATTTCGTGGAAGTTGGGCCCACCCAATCTGGAGATCTGCGTATCCACATACGAGTGGATGCGACCTGCCAGCAAGGGGTCATTGCTGAAGTCCAGCCCGGGCACGATGTGCGCAGTGCAGAAAGCCACTTGCTCTGTCTCGGCGAAAAAGTTGTCCGGATTTCTATTCAGCACCATCCTGCCGACGGGCACAATCGCGACAAGTTCTTCCGGGACCAGCTTGGTGGGGTCCAGGACGTCGAACGTAAAACTCTCCGCCTGTTCCTCGGTGAAGATCTGCACGCCCAGTTCGTATTCGGGAAATTCACCCGCTTCGATCGCTTCCCACAAGTCGCGCCGGTGGAAGTCCGGGTCGGCACCTGAAATTTTGACCGCTTCGTCCCACAGCAGGGAGTGCGTACCCGCCGTCGGCGTCCAGTGGAATTTGACGAAATGGGAGTCGCCCTGCGCGTTCACCAGTCGGAAGGTGTGGACACCGAACCCCTGCATCATGCGGTAGCTGCGGGGAAGGGCGCGATCACTCATGGCCCACATCAACATGTGGGTGATCTCCGGCATCAGTGACGCAAAGTCCCAGAACGTATCGTGGGCGCTGCCGGCCTGCGGCATCGCAAAGTGCGGCTCCGGCTTCGCGGCATGCACGAGGTCAGGAAATTTCATCGCGTCCTGGATGAAAAACACGGGCATGTTGTTGCCCACCAGATCCCAGTTACCTTCGTCGGTATAAAACTTCACCGCAAAGCCACGAACATCGCGCGCCGTATCAGTGGAACCACGTTCGCCAAGAACGGTGGAGAAGCGCACAAAGACCTTGGTCTGTTTCCCTGCCTCGGAAAAAATGGACGCGCGGGTGTATTTGTCGAGGGGCTTGTAGCATTCGAAGTATCCGTGCGCCGCCGAACCACGGGCATGGACGATGCGCTCGGGAATGCGCTCGTGGTCAAAGTGCGTCAGCTTTTCGCGCAGGATGAAGTCTTCAAGCAGCGTCGGCCCACGCAAACCCGCCTTGAGCGAGTGCTGGTTGTCACTGATCGGCACGCCTTGGTTGGTGGTGAGACGCTGACCGCTGCTGTCAGACCCTACGCCATCAAGCGGATCGACGCTGGCACCTTGCTGTGGAGTGAGGGCCTGCTTGAGGCCATATTCATGCGGCTTGTTGGCGTTGGCCGGCATGGGGTCTTTCGGTTTTGCCATACAAAATGCCAAGTGTTGCGGGGGAACAGGCAGGCAAGGGAAAAGAGGAACGAGAAGCGAGTGCGTTGACGCCAGGAGGCGCCAACGCACCACACACCGTCTTACTGCGCGGTCGACAGGTCGGACTCGGGCACGTGCCGAAGAAGCGACCGCGTCACCGTGATGCTGTTCTGGTCGTAGCTGACGATCCCGCGTTTGCGGAATTCGTTCATGAACCGATTGATCCGGCCACGCGTGGTGCCGACCATGCTCGCCAATTTTTCCTGGGAGACCGACGGCAACACACAGGTGTCTTCGTTCGGGTCCTGCTTGCTGGCCAGCAGCAGCAGTACGCGCGCGAGTCGCTTCTTGGCAGAATTGAGCATCTGGTCGACCAGATCGTGCTCAAGGCGAATCGTCCGCGTCAGCATCGCCGACACGAAGTGCTCACGAAACTGCTGTTCGTGCTGAAGCAGATGCCACATCTGCTGCCGGGTGACGACACGAACCGTGCAGGCGGTGACGGCGGTCGCCGTCACGACACGGCACTTGCGACCAGCCAGTGCTTCTTCCCCAAGAAAAGCCCCGGGAGACAAGGTGCCGACGATGGCTTCTTTTCCCGTGAGCGTTGCCATGGTCAGCATCACTTCACCTGAAATGATCTGAAGAACGTGGTCTTCGCGATCGCCTTGGAAAAAGATTACCTCTTTAGGGCAAAATTCCAGGACGGTCTGGGCCGGATCGGCCACGATCGGGGTAAGAACGGCGTCGAGTCTCTGGTCTGTGGTTGTCTGCATAATGCCTCGCCTCTATACACTGCAAATTCCGTGCACAAGTGTTCAGACCACGCTGAAACCTGTCTGCCGTGACGACCCTCGGTCGCCCGGCTGGCGCCGCTCTATTGCACGGTTCATTCCAGCTTTGGAAGTCGGAAATAGGCCAGTAAAATACGTACCTTTGGCAGCGGCTGCCCCAACTTGGGAGTATGATCACGCTCTACTTACCTCTCCGGGGAACCCCAGATGCCCGAGCCCGAGCAGACTTTCAAAAACCACGCGAAATTAGTCCCGGTTTACCACTTCGTCGCGTTCCCACTTCTGGTGGTGAACCTGATCTGGAGCTGGTATCGGCTCTTCCAGCTGCAGACGGGGGACAGCCTCGTGACGGCGCTGACCGCGGTGGCCCTGGTTCTCGTGTTTTTCATGGCGCGCATTTTTGCCCTGCGGGTGCAGGACCGCGTCATTCGTCTCGAGATGCGGCTCCGGCTGCGCGAGGTGTTGCCGCTGGGACTGCATCCCCGCATCGTGGACTTCACCCCGGCGCAATTGGTCGCGATGCGTTTTGCGAGCGACCCCGAACTGCCCGACCTTGCAGTCGCAGTGTTGCGCGATCACATCCATGACAAGAAGGTCATCAAACAGATGATCAAGGACTGGACCCCTGACCATCTCAGAGCGTGATGGGTCCACGGTTCATGGAAACCATCCGCTTCAAGGTTGAGGACGGCGTGATGGTCTTCCCGATGTCAGCCAAGGGCAAAAACGCCAGGGTCGAAGGCGTCATCAGCGTCGAGACCCTCACGGTGGCGCAGCAGATTGCCGCCGGCGAAGAGCACGCCCGTGAGCACAAGACCACGTTCGACCCGAAGACGGTCAAGGGGCCCAAAGTCAACGTCCAGATCAAGGGCGAGGGCGCCGTCGTTTATTGACCTCCGGTCCTCAGCAACCGAAGATCGCGCAGGCGGCTTTGCGAATGCCGAAACGCTCCAAAAATCCACGGCCTCCATGCAGCGTGCAGTGGTCTTCGGGTTCGGTGCCGGCACGGAATAGCTCGGTGCCCACATGGGTACGGTACTCGCCGTCGTCTCCCAGCGAGCCGTTCCGACAGTTGTCGGTGGGTAACAGACCCGAGCTCATACACACTTGCACGCTGACGACATTGCGCGGCATCGGGATCCATTTGTCAGGATGGCCTTTTGTCGCCTCACGCATGAACTTCGCCCAGATGGGCACGACCAGTCCCGTCGCGTAGCCGTTGGGTGCGATCTTGCGCGGCTCGTCAAAGCCGGCCCACACGCCCGCTACAAGCGACGGCGTGAAACCAATAAACCACGCGTCCTTGTAATCGTCAGTCGTGCCGGTCTTGCCGCCGGCAGGCAGCTTGAACCCCTCGGCGCGCGCGCGTGCACCGGTGCCGCGGTTGATGACGTCAGCCAGCATGTCGGCCATCAGGAACGCGGTGGATTCCGACACGGCCTTGTGTGACACGCTTTCGTTCTGCCACAGCAGGTTGCCGTCGCGATCCTCGACGCGTCGGATAAAGGTCGGCGGATGCACCGTGCCGCCGTTGGCGAACGCGCCATACGCTGTCGTCATCGACAACAACGTCACCTCGCCTGAACCCAGCACCATCGAGGGAACGGCAGGCGGGGTCTCCAGCCCGAGGCTTGTGGCGTAGTTCACCGCGCTGGAAATGCCCACGTTGTTGAGCACTCGCACCGCCGCGCGATTGTTCGACAGGCGTTGCGGGTGTCGAACAATCGCGCGGCGGTGCGAGTGCTCAACA
>JBKJTD010000056.1:0-6861 GCA_046590915.1 Vicinamibacterales bacterium | reverse complement strand
GTTGGAGGGCCAGTTGCCGCTGACCAAGGCAAGGTAAACCTTGTCGGTTTCACGTTCGCGGAACTGCTCCTGCAGCAGTTTTAACGCCATCCGGCGTTTGGCGATGAGCAAAATCCCGCTGGTTTCACGGTCAAGCCGGTTGACCAGACGCCCGTTCGCGTGGCCCAGATGGAGGCGCACTCTGCCAATCAGGCTCGACATTTCGCCGTCCTTCGTCGGATGGCACACCAGACCGGCGGGCTTGTCGACCACGAGCAGGTCGGTATCTTCATGGAGAACCGAAAACAAGGTCATACGTTTGGGGTAGTAGTGTCTGACATCGCCCTACAGGATTCACTATGATTCAGCGAGATGCCTGCCCCCCGTCCCCCAGCCTCCCCGGTTCCCGCGCCGGTCGTGGCGCTGCCCAAGAGTTGGCTCTTCATGCTGGCCGCGCTGATCGTGGTGCCGTGGGTCATCGTCGCGGCCGTGTATTTTCGCAGTGGCGGGACGCCGACGGGACGCCCGCAGATTGAGAGCATCGGACCGATCACCCAGGCGGCGCAAGGTCCGTGGGGCAGATTGTCGCTGACACCCATCGTGATTTCTCCGCCTCTCGAATACGTTCCGGCCGACTGGGGCCGCAACGCCGCGGCCGAGTGGGTGTTTCCCGAAGCGACGACCGAGGTTGTCACGGCCTTTCTCGGAGCGTCGGGTCTCTCGCCTGAACACATCGCGCAGCTCCTGCCGCGCGCGCGTCAGGACGCCAGCATTCGCGGCATCGTGATCAATCCTCCCGCTGACGTTGTTCGTGCGTTGTCTCCCGATGTCCGCGGGCGTCTGTACACGCAGCTGGCCAAAAGCGCGTTGAACTTCGATCAGGCGCAGTCCTTCCGGTTTTTTGGCAAGACGCCGCGGGACTGGTTCGACGGCACGATGATGTCGGCCGCGACGCGACAACTGGTCGAGCCGTTGGTGTATCAGGATGCGGACTTCCTGCACTTCGCCGACATGGAGTCCGTGCGGATGCAGCTCACCTCTCCGGAAGAGCGGCAGTACCTGGCCAAAGCGCTGCTGCGGAACGCGACCGTACTGATTCGCTTGTCGGTTGACTCGCTCGAGGACGTTGCCGGCCTGGCGCAATACTGGGGAATAGGGGGGCGGCGTACCGACATTCGCCCGCTGCTGGAATCAATCGCAATTGCGGACGATAGTCAGTCAGTCGACATCGTGCACTTGTTGCCGGCGTTTGCCCGCAATCATCTGTACCGATATCCCAAGGTCCAGACCATGGACCTGATGCGTCCGCTGCTGTCGAACTGCCTGTGGAGTTCGCTGAACTTCTTCAAGGCACAGCCCGATGATCGGTACCTGGACGAAGTCTTTGCCCTCAACGCCCTCCGCACCGAGTATTACGTCGTTGAACACGGCTTTCAGTTGGGCGATGTGCTGGCCCTGGTCGATGATGACGGCGATTTGTTTCACGTGGCCGTGCACCTGGCGGACGGGCTGGTGTTCACCAAAAACGGCACCTCGCCCGTCGCCCCGTGGACCATCATGACTGTCGAACAATTGAAGAATTTCTACCGCCAACGGGCGGAAAACCCGCGGCTTATTTACCATCGCCTCAACGCATTCTGAGCGCCGGCGACCCGTAACAGTCGTTGTAAGCTAGTGCCAGGAGGCCTTGTGGCAAACGTTCTGATTGTTGACGACGAACCCCGTGTGCGTGAACTGATGCGCAGGCAGCTGGAGCACTCCGGCCACGAGCTGTACGACGCGGAGGACGCCCAGGCCGCGCTGGACGCAATGGTGAAGACGCCGTGTGACGTCATTTTCTGCGACATTCAGATGCCCGGCCGCGATGGCCTGTGGCTCACGGCCGAACTGCGAAAGTTGTACCCCATGTCGGCGGTCGTGCTCGCGACGGGAGTGAGTTCGGTGCCGCCCAAAGTCAGCATGCAGGCAGGCGTGCTTGCGTATCTGGTCAAGCCCTTTACCCGCCAGGCGCTGCTGACCGCATTGGCCACTGCGGTCCAGTGGGTCGACAACACCAAAATCCACGGTGCAAAAGCCGAGGACCAAGGCACCAACGTCACCGACTGGCTCGACGAGCTCAAAGACCTCTGAACGAACCTTGGACCTAAAAGAGTCCGACCACCCGTCCATCCGCATCGAGGTCAATAGCCTCGGCCGACGGTACCTTCGGCAATCCGGGCATCGTCATGATGTCGCCACACACCATCACGACAAATTCGGCGCCGGCGGGGAGGCGCACCTCGCGCACGTTCACGACGTGGCCGGCGGGCGCGCCTCGAAGGCTCGCATCGGTGGCAAACGAATACTGAGTCTTGGCCACGCAGACGGGATAGTGTCCGTAGCCCTCGTCCTGAAGGCGTTTGATCTGGCCGCGTACCTTTGAGTCCGCGCTGATGTCGCTGGCGCCGTAAATCTTCGTGGCAATCGCCTTCATCTTGTCCCAGAGCGGCAGATCGTCTGGGTAGACAAACCGGAACCCTGACTGGCCCGCGTCACAGACGCCCACGACCGCTTTGGCGAGATTCTCAGCACCCTTCCCACCGTCGGCCCAGTGCGTCGCGAGAATGACCGGCACCCCACTTTGCGCCATGATGGCCTGGAGCTTCGCGATCTCCGCGTCGGTGTCATCAGGAAATCGATTGATCGCCACCACAGCCGGCAGGCCGTAATGCTCCTGCACGTTGTTCACGTGACGCTGCAGATTCGCAAGTCCCCGCTCGAGTGCCGCCAGATCCTCGACGCCCAGCGAGGCACGCTCGATTCCGCCGTGATACTTCAGCGCGCGAATGGTCGCGACGATGACACAGGCGTCAGGACGCAGGCCTGACTTGCGGCACTTGATGTCGATGAACTTCTCCGCACCCAGGTCGGCACCAAATCCCGCTTCCGTCACGACGTAGTCGGCCAGCTTGAGTGCGGTCTGGGTGGCAATCACGGAATTGCAGCCGTGCGCGATGTTGGCGAACGGACCGCCGTGCACGAACGCCGGGTTGTTCTCGAGCGTCTGCACAAGGTTCGGCTTCAGGGCATCCTTCAGGAGCACCGTCATGGCGCCATGCGCGTTGAGATCACGCGCACGCACCGCCTTCTGATCGCGCGTGTATCCGACGACGATGTTCCCCAGGCGTTCCTTGAGATCGTGCAGAGACGTCGCCAGACAGAAAATGGCCATCACTTCCGAGGCAACGACGATGTCGAAGCCGTCTTCGCGCGGATAACCATTCCCCGTGCCGCCCAGTGAGACGACGATGTCGCGGAGCGCGCGGTCGTTCATGTCCACGACACGTTTCCACTGAATGCGGCGCACGTCGATGCCCAGGGTGTTGCCGTGATGAATGTGATTGTCGAGCAGGGCGGCCAGCAGGTTGTTGGCGAGCGCAATGGCCGAGAAGTCGCCGGTGAAATGCAGATTGATGTCCTCCATCGGCACGATCTGCGCGCGGCCGCCGCCCGCGGCTCCACCCTTCATGCCGAACACCGGACCCAGCGACGGTTCGCGGAGACAAATGATGGTCTTCTTGCCGATGCGGTTGAGTGCGTCACCCAGGCCCACCGTGGTCGTCGTCTTGCCTTCTCCGGCCGGTGTCGGGCTGATCGCGGTGACGAGGATCAGTTTGCCGTTGGGTCTGTCCTTGAGGCTGTTGACGTAGTCGAGCGAGATCTTGGCCTTGTAGTGTCCGTACGGCTCCAGCTGATCTTCGGGAATCCCGAGTCGTGTGGCCACTTCGGTCACGCGCGTCATCTTCGCGGCCTGGGCTATTTCAATATCGGACTTGGGCACGCAAGAGCTCCTTCAAAATGCCTTTCACAGCGAGACGCGGAGGCAGGGAGATATTACTAGAGAGTAAAGGGCTCGAATACGCTCTATCGGTTCTGCACGAATTGCCACCCGAACCGCCCTTTGATGCACAGGTGGCCGCTGGTGACGTCGTGATCGTGCGGGGAGGTGACTTTGACGATGGAGTTGTCCTGAACGTGGAGGGAAAGCGTGCAGCCGACGCCGCAGTAGGAGCAGATCGTGTCGGTGGTGGTCTGCTGTGACTCATCCCATGTGCCGGCGGCTCGCATGTCGTACTCCGACTTGAACATCAACGCACCGGTCGGGCACACGCCGATGCAATTGCCGCAGTAGACACACGCGGAGTCGGGCAGCCCGATGTCGAATTCCGTGGAGATGGTCGCGCCGAAACCCCGGCCCGCGACGGCGATGGCAAAGGTATGCTGCGCGTCGGTGCCGCAGGCCTCGACGCACTTGTAACACAGCACGCACTTTGAGTAATCGCGCACGTACAGGTCGTTGTCGATCTTGACCGGCTGCTGCACCGTGGCGTGCGGCGTCTCGCCTTCTGACTCCGGCGTCAACCGTGCCGGCACGGCGCCGTACTTTTCCATGTCGGCCATGAACCGCGGCTCCGCCGTGGACAAATCCACCGAGGAACCAAGCAGCTCAAACACGAGGCGCCGGCTGTGGCGCACGCGCTCGGAGTCGGTCTGAATCACCATGCCGGGATCCACGGGACGTGAACACGCAGGGACCAGCACGCGCGACCCTTCCACTTCAACGACGCACACACGGCACACGTTGACCGGGGTGAGATTTTCGAGGTAACACAACGTCGGCGTCCCGATGCCAATCGTTTTGCACGCGTTGATGATGGTGGTGCCTTCGGGCACGCGCACGGTCCTGCCGTCGATGGTGACTTCGACTGTGCGGACAAGCGGCAGCGGAGCGACTTCCATAAACTCAGTGTCCTTGCAGGGCGAGGGGAAATTTCCTGATCGCGCTTTCCACCGCGCTCGACGCCGTGTGACCGAGGCCACAGATGGACGCGTCACGCATCACACGGCCGAGGTCGGCGATCAGCGTCAGCGAGGTGTCGCGATCACCGGAGGCGCGAGCAGAAACGAGGCGGTGCAGCGCCTCCTCCTGACGGATGGTTCCGATACGGCACGGCACACACTGGCCGCACGACTCATCACGGAAGAACTGCGCAATCCTGATCAGGATATCGCCCAGATCGACGCGGTCGTCAAACACCATGATGACGCCGGAGCCGAGCGTGGCGGCCGCCGCGCGGGTGCCTTCGAAGGTGAGCGGCATGTCGAGCTCATCAGGTGTCGCGAACACCCCGGCTGCACCGCCCAGCAGGATCGCCTGCATGGCGCGACCGCCCTCAACGCCGCCGGCCATCTCGAGCAGTGCCCGCAACGTGATGCCGAACGGAACTTCATACACGCCCGGCCGGCTCACATTCCCGGACACACAGAACAACTTCGTGCCTGTGGAGCCAGCGGTGCCCATCGCGGCAAACGCCGGTCCGCCGCTGCTGATCACGTCGAGCACGTTGACCAGCGTCTCCACGTTGTTGATGACTGTCGGCTTGTGGAAGAGGCCCGACTGCACCGGGAACGGCGGTTTGTTGCGCGGCTCTCCGCGAAATCCCTCCAGCGAGTTGAAGAGCGACGTCTCTTCCCCGCAGATGTACGCGCCGGCCCCGCGCCGCACATCGAGGCGGAACCGGGCTCCCCCGCCTCCGATATTGTCCCCGAGCCAGCCGCGTGTGGCCGCCTGGCTGATGGCCTCCTGCAGGCGCCGCATTGCCTTCGGATACTCGCCGCGGATGTAGATGAATCCCTGTTCGGCACCCACCGCGAGCCCCGCGATCGTCATCGCTTCGACCAGCGCAAACGGATCCTCCTCCATGAGGACGCGATCCTTGAAGGTGCCAGGTTCGGACTCATCAGCGTTGCAGACGATGTAGTGCGGGCGCACGGGCGAGCGCGCGACGGCCTCCCACTTGCGGCCGGTCGGAAAGGCGGCACCGCCGCGGCCCAGCAGTTTCGAATCCGTTATTTCTCGCAGCACGGCTTCAGGCCCCATCTCGAGCGCACGTCGCAAGGCCTGGTACCCACCGTGTGCGCGATAGTCGTCCAGGCTGCCCGGATCGGCGACGCCCACGCGGCGCAGCAACCGCAATGACCCGTCGCGCGGATGGACCGTCTGCGGCACGACGTCGAATTCGTCGGGACTTCCTCCACGCGAACCCGTGGTCACCACCGACGTCAGGGAGTCGGCCGTCACGTGGGTCAGCGTCACGTCCGCAGTCCCGGGCGGCATGGTCGTGCCGCACTGTTGCACGAGTGCGACCGGCGCCTGCTCGCAGTATCCCAGACAGGGAGACCGCACCCAGGTGCCGTCCTCGCGGGTTCCGGCCGGACCACAGGTCGCTTCGAGCGAGCGGCACAGTTGCTCCGCCCCTTTCAACCGGCACGCGATGTCGTCACAGACATGCACCACACGCGGCGCGCGCGGGGCGGTCGAAAACATGTGGTAGAACGTCGCGACACCATACGCCTCTGCGGGCGGCACCGACAACTGCGCGCAGATGTGGTTGAGCGCCCCTTCGGAGATCCAGCCGACGCGCGCCTGTGTGGCATGCAACGCGGGCAACAACATATGCCGCATGCCGGGCCCCGTCCCCGCGACAGCAGCAATCGCGGCATCAACCGCCGCGCGTTCCTCGGCAGTGGCCACCGCTCCGGGGATCAGATGCAAATCCACGTCAGTGCCCTTCCCCGGCGCCGACAGGTTCGGGCACGCCGAGTTTCTCTATCCGTATCGCGGCCGCCTTGAACTCGGCGGTGCCGGACTTGGGGTCCACCGCGTCAATGGTCAGGATGTTGGTCTCCACCTCATCCGGAAAATGCATCGTCATGAACGTGAGGTCGGCCCGCAGACCGGGGTCAATTTTCATCTGAGCCTGCACGAATCCACGACGCGAGATCACGCGCACCACGTCACCTTCTTTGAGGTCGAGTCGCTGCGCATCGGCCGGCGAGACC
>JBKJTD010000042.1:0-12425 GCA_046590915.1 Vicinamibacterales bacterium | reverse complement strand
CCATGTGAACGACTGGTCGCGGGATGGCGGGACCATTCTGGTTGAAGTCCGGCGGGCGGCGACCAACAACGACATCGTGGCCATCGACGTCCAGGCCCGAACGGCGAAGAACCTGCTGGTGTCGCCGTATGCCGAGTACAACGCGCGCCTTTCACCCGACGGCAGGTGGTTGGCGTACGTCTCCGAGGAATCCGGGCGCGCGGAGGTCTACGTGCAGCCCTATCCGTCGCTGGACGCGCGCGTGCCGGTGTCCACGGCGGGCGGACGCGAGCCGGTGTGGGCGCGCGATGGGCGCAGCCTCTTCTTTCGCTCCGATGACAGTGTCATGGAAGCGGTGGTCACCTCGACATCGCCGCTTGAGTTCGCCGCGCCTAAAGTACTGTTTCGCGATACCTTCACGCGCACCCAAGGCACCGGCCACACTCACTTCGACGTGGCGCGCGACGGACGATTCCTGATGATCGAGAACCCCAACCAGGGCACCATCGGCCGCCAGGAAATCCACATCGTCCTCAACTGGGCCGACGAGTTGAAGCGGCTCGCGCCGGTGAAGAAGTAGTCTCCCCGCGCACGCTCGCGAGCATCGGCCTCATCGGCCGTGTAGAATCCGCGCACCATGATCCCACGGACCGCTGCCGCACTTTTGATGATCCTGCTGGCAGGCCTGACGACAACCGCCCAACCGCCCGCCACGCGGATCCAGCTCTTCCTCATCGAACGACCGGTTGGTGTCGAACGCGCAACGATTACGGCACGTGCCGACGGGCGCACGCTCACATCGGAGATGGAACTCGTCGATCGAGGGACGCGGTTGCAGTTGGCAGCGTCACTCGACGTGTCGCCTGACGGAACCGCGCGTCACTTTGCGGCGTCCGGCAAGAGCTACCGCTTCGTCAATGTCGATACTGAAGTGACTGTCACCGACAGGACCGCGAAGGTGACGTCGATGGGCGAGACCAGAGACGTGGCATTGCCCGCAGCATGGTTCCCCGCCCGAAGCTGGGCGCCAGTCGCCGCTCGTGCCTGGCTCATCGACTATTGGGAGCGGCACAAGCGACCCGCCAGCATCGCGTTGCTCCCCGGCGATGACGACAGCCGCATCGTTGTGACCTTCCGCGGCGACGAAGACGTGCAGGTCGGCGGTCGCGCCGTCACGTTGCGCCGCTACAGTGTCGATGGCGTGGTGTGGGGTCGCGAAACCGTGTGGATCGACGCGTCTCCTGACCCGCGTCTCACTGGAACATTTGCAGCCCTGGTGTCGCGCATCCACATCCTGCCGTTCGAGGCCGTCCGCGAGGACCTCGCATCGGCGTTGCCCGCGTTGCAGGCCAGTGCGGTGCACGATCGCATGGCCGACCTTGCGGGTTTTGGGAGTGCCACGCCGCCCTCGGCGTCTGGCGTCTATGCCCTGGTGGGCGCACGAATCATCACCGGGGATGACTTGCCTCCAATCGAGGATGGCGTGGTGTGGGTGCGGAACGGTCGCATCGCGGGCGTGGGTTCCCGCACGGGTGTGAGGCTGCCCGATGGCGTCCGTGTGATCGACGTGAAGGGCACGACCATCATTCCCGGCTTGATCGACATGCATGCCCACGCATCGCAGATCGAATGGGCGCCGGCATATCTGGCGGCTGGTGTCACGACCATTCGCGATATGGGCGGCGAGTCGGGGTTCCTCACGGCCTTCCGCGACGAGATTGCGTCCGGCCGAGGCCTGGGTCCGCGTGTGGAGCTCGCTGGTCTGGTTGATGGACCAGGTGATGGAGGATTCGGCACGGTTGTGGCCTCCACGCCCGCGGAGGGTCGCGCCATCGTCGACCGCTACCATGCGGCGGGTTTTGGCCAGATGAAGCTCTACACCCTCATCCAGCCGGACGTGGCGATGGCGATTGCCGAGCGCGCGCACGAATTGAAGATGTCGGTGACGGGACACGTGCCGACGTCGCTCGGTCTGGAGGGTGCGGTGCGTGCGGGGATGGATCAGATCGCGCATCTGTCCGTGCGCCAGCCCGGCACACCGGATAGCGACCGCGTGATCGCGTGGCTGGCAGAGCGACACACCGTGATCGATCCCACTCAGGCCTGGGGGGAACTGCTTGGTCGTCCCCGCGACACGCGCGTCGAGGCGATCGAGCCAGGGATCGCGCAGGCGCCGTATCCTCTCGCGGCCAACTATCGAAGCGTGATCAACACTCCACGGCCTGCCGCGCCAGCGACCGCCGCAGCACCGTCGCTGCTGAAGGTCCTCCGCGACAAGGGCATTCCCATTGTGGCGGGCACCGACGGCGCAGTGCCGGGATTCAGTCTGCTGCGCGAAGTGGAGCTCTACGTGGCGGCGGGTTTCACGCCACTGCAGGCGATTCAATCCGCCACCCAGGTCTCAGCCCGCGCCCTGTCGCTCGGTGGCGAGACGGGCGCGATCCGGTTGGGGCTGCGCGCAGACCTTGTGGTGCTCGATGCGAATCCGCTCGATGACATCTCCGCGATCCGACGCACCCGCTACGTCGTGACCAACGGCAACATGTACGACCCTGCTCCCCTCTGGCGTCTTGCGGGATTCCGTCCTGCCGCGCGGATGTTCTTGCGCGAATAAACACCGTTAGATCAATGCGTTCCTTTCGCGTAAAGGCGCGGGCGGATGCTACCATCCCCGCACCCTCAGATGACCCTAACCCTCCGGCAATGGGGTAATGCCTCACTACAATGGACAGTGAATGCGTCTATCCCTGGTTGCCGTGCTCGCCGCGCTGGGTCTGCTTTCTCTCTCCGCCCAGGCGCCGTCTCCTCTGTTGAATCCGGCAGCTCTGACTGAGCAGGCGCCGGAGGCGTTTCTGGCGACGGTCAGCACATCGGTCGGCACGTTTGTGATGCAGGTGCGGCGGGAGTGGGCACCCAACGGGGCGGATCGTTTCTACAATCTCGCCAAACACGGCTACTACGATCAGAATCGGTTCTTCCGTGTGATCCCGAAGTTCATGGCGCAAGTTGGCATCCATGGTGACCCGGCGATCGCCTCCGCGTGGAAGGACGCCACCATCGCGCCCGACCGTGCGCTCCTGAGCAACATACGTGGACGCGTGACGTTCGCGAAGGGCACACTCGCCTCTTCGCGCACCACGCAGTTCTTCATCAACTACGGCGACAACTCACGCCTCGACATCGACGGCTTCGCGCCGTTCGGCGAAATCATCACCAGCATGCTGCTGGTCGAGCGCATCTCGAGCGAATACGGCGAAGGCCCCGACCAGGGCGCCATCCTCGCGCAGGGCAACCCCTTCCTGCTCCGCCACTTCTCCCGCATGGATTACATTCGCGGCATTGCCTTATCCCTGCCGCATGGGGCAATGAGGCAATGAGGCAATGAATGCAGCGTGACGCCAATGCTCTTCATTGGCCCATTGCCGCATTGCCCCATTGCCTCATTGATAACGGCGCGGCGATTACTTGAAGCGCGTCAACTCATTCACCCAGTTGGTGATCAACCGCACGCTGCCATTCGAGGTGGCTTGCGCGCGCCGGACCATGAGCAGGCGTTTGCCATCCGGATGCGGGGCGTAGCTGACGCCGGTATCGGTGCGCATGTTCAGGATGTCGTTGAGGAGCACCTCGGGCAAACTGGGGGCAAAGGTCGCGCTCCGGTCGACTGAGACTCGCATGAGTGTCGACTCGAACCGGTAGTAGAGCGCCCGACCATCCGGCGACCACATCGGTTCCTCCCCCCCGGCGTGCGACACCTGCCATCTGCCGGCAGCTGCGCCAAGCTCACTGACGAAGACTTCCATACGCCCCTTCTCGATTGACTGATACGCGAGGAGGCGACCGTCAGGGGAGAGGGCGCCGGCCTCGTCACGGGGGGTCTGCACGATCAGGTCGGCACTCGCGCCGACATTCAGTGGAATTCTGAGGATATTCGAGAACGTGCCGGTGTAGCCGACTGAATCACCCAACGCCCATGTCCCATCGTCGCTGATGTTCTTCAAATAGATCCGGCCGTCGAGGGCGACGACCTGCGTCGGTTCGCGTCCTCCCTCCGCGCTCGTCCTGAAAATGGTGGTCTTCGTGTCCTGTATGGCGCTGAAAAAGACCTCCCGCCCATCCTTCGACCACACGGGCGTGCCATTCACACCCGTGAACGTCAAGCGGGTGCTCGTGCCCCGCACGATCGAATGGACCAGGATGTCTGCCGCGCCGGTGGTGCCCAGGGCGTAGGCGATCCGGGTGCCATCGGGGGAAATCCTGATGTCGTTGTAGAGCGCCGGCGGCAGATTGAGGCTCTGGACGCCTCCCTTCAGATCCGCCCACACGAGTTGTCGTGCTCCGGCGCTTCCATCACCGGGCACGTACGCCAGGGTTCCGCTCTCGGAGATCGCCAGATGACTGGCGCCGGTGGTGCGATCGCCACCGACGTCTTGCAGCAGGCTCACCGGCTGGCCCGACACGGTCAGCGACTGCGGATCGAAGGTCACGGCGTAGAGCGCTCCTTCACGGACAAACAGGAGGTGGCCACTGGGCACGTACCGAGCACTGCTTGCCATCTTGAACACCACTCGGCGCTCCCCCGTCTGGCGATCGACCGCTTCGATGGTGGCGTCTTCGTAGTCGTCCGGGTTCGAGGTGGTCCCGACCGTGAACAGCACCCACCGTCCGCCGGGCAAGGCACTGGGCCACCTGTGGGTCCGCTCGGCGGTGTTCTCGACGAGGGTGGTGAGTGCCCTGGGGGTGCCGCCATTGATGCCGATCTCGAACAGGCCGCCGACCGACTCGGGCGTGTAGACCACGGTTGCGTCATCGACCCATGTGATGCCACGAGGGTCGTTGACCACGTTGAGTTGGCGGGCGGTCCCGTCGGTCGGCAACAGCATCAGGCGGTCGTCAGCGAAAAACGCAACGGCGTTGCCTGTGGGAGAGAACACGGGATTGCTGGCCGCCCCGGTTCCCGCCAACAACCGTGGCTCGAAGTCGCCGGGGCCGCGGATGTAGAGATTGGACACGCTCTTGTCGACGCCTGTGAGCACCAGCGTCCAGCCGTCCGGAGAGAGGGTGACCGCAGGACGATTGACCGTCTGGACAGACACGCCTTCCGGCGGCGCCACCACGAGCCGCCGCGATGGATCAGGCGCCGGTCGTCCTCTCGCCACGAGGGCGGCGATCGCAAGGGCGGCAATCACGGCCAGCACGCCCACGGCGCCGAGCAGAAGCCGGCGCGAACCCTGACGATCGCCCGCAGCGACGGTCGAACCAGCGGCCCCGTCGGTGGCCTTTCCAGCAAGATACTCGGCGATGGCAACGCGTGCTTCGCCGATGTCGCGCAGGCGATTGCGGCGATCCGGATTCAGGCAGCGGCGCAGCAGGTGCAGCACCGGTCCCGGCAGGTCTTTGGGCAGCAGGCTCCACTCCAGGTCGTTCTTGAGCACGGACGCGAGCACGTCCGAGATCGTGTCGCCGGAAAACGCCTGGCGGCCGGCCAGCATCTCGAACAGCACGACGCCAAACGCCCAGACATCGACGCGCCGATCGATCGTCTGCCCGCGCGCCTGCTCCGGCGCCATGTACCCGGCTGTGCCAAGGATCAGTCCCGCCTGGGTGCCAGACATTGCCATCGTTGGCGAGTTGGCAGGATTGACGTTCGGGTCAGCCGGTGCCATCGCCTTGGCGAGGCCAAAATCGAGCACTTTGACGACGCCCTCGCTGCTGACTTTGAGGTTGGCCGGCTTGAGGTCACGATGGATGATGCCGCGATCGTGCGCAGCCTCGAGCGCGTCCGCTATCTGCTGCGCTATTGGCAGCGCTTCTGCCACTGGCAGGGGGCCGCGTGCCATGCGGATCGAGAGGTCCTCGCCCTCCACGAGTTCCATCACCAGCGCAGGCAGGTGGGTGCCCGCGGGACCGGGCAGATCTTCCACGCCGAAAATCTGCGCGATGTGTGGGTGGTTGAGTGAGGCCAGCGTCCGGGCTTCACGGTCGAAGCGCGCCAGCCGCTCAGGATCGGAGGAAAATGATTCGGGCAGAATCTTGATCGCGACATCGCGCCCCAGTCGCGGATCCCGCGCCCGGTAGACCTCGCCCATTCCGCCGGCGCCGATCGGGCCCACCACATCGTATTGACCAAGCTTCGAACCCGCAACGAGCGACATCTGCCTGATGATAGACGCAAACGGATGGCCGAGGTCCTACGCGACTTCGAAGATGCGGATGCGGCGAAGGAGCAAGTCGACGGCCCAGGCGAAGGCGGCCAAGAGCACGAGCCACGGCCATAGGGCGATGCGGGATGCCCGGCTATCGCCGGAGCCACGCTGGAGCGCGTCGGCTTCAGGCGTCACACTCCCCCCGGTGGAGGCAGCGATGGACGCCAGCAGCGACGTGTCGGGCTGACCGAAGCGATATTCAGCACCGGCATCAGGCACAAAACTGCGCGAGAGGCCGGATCCTTCTGGAATTGCGACATCGATCAGCTCAGCCTGCACCGTCGCACCGGCGTCGATCGTCAGGCGCGCTTCGTAACGACCTGGGGCCACCTGACGCGCGACCAACGTCCGTTCCACCTCACCGGCGCGCACACGCACACTGGGACGGAGCAAGTTGCGGGGTTTGCCGACCTCATCGCGCGCTTCCACCGTCAGCGTCACGGCGCGGCTGCTGCCGCGTGCGGGGCCGACTTCCATGTCGAGCGCCAGCGGCACAGGCCGCTGCCCTGCCAATTCGCGCACCACCGCCGAGAAGAACGGACCGTAGCCGCGCCACTTGACCCAGTCAGCAGCCCAGCGATCCTTTACGTCGGAGGCAAACACGGCCGCACGACCGGCACCGATCGGCCAGTAGGCAAGCAACGGATCTTCCTCTTCGGTGCCCAACATCTCGAGCGCCGTGTCCTTGATGACCGTCGCCGTGCGTCCACGCAGTGCGGGCGCTGTTGCAAAGTTGATCCCGTCCAGAAAGCCCACGTGTTTGACCACGGGCTTCAGCGGCTTTTCATCGAAGCCTGGCGAGGTAACGTCCTTGGCTTCCTTCACGAAGATCTGCGGGACGTCCTTCGGATCATCAGCTGCATACGTGCGGCCCTTGCCCCACTTGGATATGTTCGCCAGCAGTTCGCGGTCTGCTGCCGCGCCCATCGCCACCGTGGACACGGTCATCTTCTCGGCGACCATCTTGGTGACGAGTGTTTCGTAATCGTCTGGATACGAACGGCCGTCTGAAAGCAGCAGCACGTGTTTCGCCCGCGCCTTGAGTTTGGTCAGCGCGAGATAACCCTGCTCCACCGCGGGAAAGATCAGCGTATGGCCGCTCGGTTCGATGCCGGCAATCGCCTTCCGGATCACATCACGATTGGGCCCCACCTGACGAGGCTGCAACGTCCAATCGAGGCCATCGTTAAACGTCACGATCCCGAGCGTGTGTTCGTCCTTCATGACGTCCACCGCCGCCTGCGCCGAGACGCGCAGCATCTCGATGTTGGTGCCGGCCATCGACCACGATTTGTCGAGCACCATGATGAGCGCGACTTCGGGCTCGTCTTTCCTCTCGAATGTCACGGGCAACAAGCGCTCAAGTTCCGACTCGCGATACCCGTCTTCGCCGAACACGGCTTCTCCACCGGCGACGAGCAGTCCCCCGCCCGACAACTCCACCCAGTCGGCGAGCGCCGCAATCTTCGAATCCGGCAACACGGACTTCGCCAGGTCGCTCAGAATCACCACTTCAAACGGCGCAAGATCGGCCTGCGTGCCTGGTAATCCGGACGCCGGCCGCGTTTCAACATCAAACCCGGACTGTTCCAGCGCAGACGAGAGATATCGCGAGGACTGCGGCGACCCTTCCACGTACAACACACGCGGCCGCGGGGCGACCCAGGCCGCCTGCGTCAACGTGTTGTTCTCAGCCAGCGTGTCGCCGGCAGCCGTCACCGTCGCCACAAACGACGCGGCACCGGCATCGTCGAGCGAAATCTCAAGTGGGACCGGCGTGCTGCCGACGGCAAGTGTGACGGTCTTGGTCGCCAACACCCGGTCGCCGTGTTTGAGCTCAACGACGCCGTTCACCGCGCGCTGACTGCCGATGTCGATCGTCACGTTCACGAGTCCACCGGGCGCAAGCCGCGCCGGTAGATACATCGCCTCAACCCACGTGTCGCCCAGGTCACGAGGCGCCATCGGATAGACGTGCACCGGAATGCCGGACGCGGTCAGTTGCGTCACGGCGGCAGTGACGTCACCACCCGTCGGACGCGCATCAGTAAACAGCACCAGTCGCGGCACATGACCAGGCGCGAGTTCCGCGCGCGCGGCCGCAAGGCCGGCCTCGAGATCGCTCGCCGTCCGGTCAAATGCGGACGTCTGTCCCGGCTCCGCCGACACCAGCGCCCGCAGCGCCGCTTCGTTCTCCACCACCTGCGCTCCGCGCGCGAAGGCGACGATGCGGGAGTGGTCGGGGTTGAGTCCGGCATTCAGTGCGGTGATGCGATCGGCGGCGTCCGACACCGCCTGCGACGAAATGCTGTACGACGTGTCGACCAGATACACGACCGACAGGTTGGACGACCCGACCTCCATGACCGGTCGCGACAGAGCCAGCGCCAGCGCGATAAGCACCAGCGAACGAATCACCAGCTGCAGCAGGTGCTGGCGTTTACTGAAGTTCGTGCGTGAGAACTGGCTGGCGACCCACACCAGGGGTATGAGGGCCAGCAGCCACAACGCGGTCGGCACGGTCCAGATCACACCGTGATCCTCCGGTGCCAGGTCCACCACTCGACCAGCACCAACACAAAGGCAATCCCGACAATCCAGGGCCACCACGGGTCTTCCGCTCGTGCAGCCGCGCCCTGGGCTTGGGCCTCTTCTGTCAGCGACGTGCGGCTGACGTTTGAGATTTGCGGATCGCCCACATTCACGGCAAACGTCGTCCGCATCCCTCCACCTTCGGCCAGATACAGGCCTGGCGCCGGGAAACGCACGAGTTGGGTGTCGCCAAAGGCGGTGATCGGCAGTGACTCGCCGCTCGCATTGATCACCCGCGTCACCGCGGCCTCAAGCGGCACGACGCCTGGACGCAACTGGCCGGTCAGTGTGGGGCGCGCGAGCCATTCCAGCGCGTTGACGACCAAGACGGGAAACGCGGGCTGCAGCGCGACGTTGGATTCGGCCTCGAGCAAGCCAAACCCCAGCATGACCGCGCGACGGTCGGCCGTCTCCTGCACGCTCACGAGCGGCACACCCGTCGAAGACTTCGCCACAGGCGTCCACATGTCGGACTCGACTGCACGCGCACGTTCGAGCGTGACCGTGGCCGGGTCAACGCCCCGCAGCACTGCGTGTCTGTCCGCGGTCGCCCACTGTGGTTTGGTCTCAATACGCCCCTTGCCAAACCACTCCGGACCTTCCGCCAACATCGGTGACACATACAGGGCGGGTTTGGCCGGCGCGGCGGGCGGTACCCAATGGTCAAACACGATCAGGTGTTCAGCGCCTTGGCGCGGCTGGTCATAGACCCCCGGCGCGATGTACGTCGCGCGCATGCCAGGCAGGCGATCAAACAACACCTTCAGAAAACCGGGTTCGGCACTCACCACTGTGACGGACAAGGTCTCCGCTCTCGAGATCCATGCGACCGCTTCGTCATCGACAGCCAGCGCATTGTCTGGCGCGGAGATGCGCGCCCGCACGCGCGGATCACCGGTCAGCCCCAGAGGCACCATCTGCCGCACGGCTTCACCGGGCGCGAGGTCCACGGCCACATCACCAACGGTGGTGGTGCCTCTGGTGACCGTCAACTGCGCCGTCTGTTTCTGCTGGCTGTAATTCGCGAGCTCCAGATACGCCTCCGCCTGCGCCTCCGCGTCACCAGGTTCGTAGACTTCAAACGCGGTAATCGCCACGTTGGGCGCCGACTCGTAGACCGACTGCACGACCACGTCCGCACCTGTGGCCTCGAGGTCCACCACGGGTCGCGGCACCGTGCCGTCGGTGATGAAGTGCACTTTGCTGACGTTGGACAACCGCGGCCAATCGCTGTGCTCGCCACCCGCTGGTTGCAACCGATCGAGCGCCGCCTCAAGCAACACCGCGTCGGTCGTCGGCCCTTCGACCAGGCCATCGGCCGTGGTCGCAAGCGCGACCTCGTCACCGGCTGACGACTGCACGAGCGCGCGGGCCTCGGCGATCGCGCGTTCCCACCGCGTCTCGCCGTCGGCGGTCTCGGCGCCCATCGACCAGGACGAATCCAGAATGATCAGTCGGCGTCCGCCCGCCGTAGCCGTGACGGCGGAGGCGGGCCGCAGGACGGCGAGCACCAGCATCACCCCGATCAACGTGATGACGATCCAGGACACGACTTTGCGGATCCGTTCCCACAATGTCTGCTCGCGCGTTTCGTCGAGCACGCGCTGCCACAAGAGCAGCGACGGTACGGCGACTCGCGGCGCGCGAATCTTGAGGAAAAACAAATACGTGAACAGGCCCGTCGTCGCCACCAGCGCGAGCCATGCCTGCCATCCTGCCAGCGCCCCGAAACTCATGCGACGAACCGCCCCTGTCGGAAGGTTTTCAGCACGATCTCTTCAACCGGGCGTTCGACGTCTGCACGGATGTATCCGATGTTGTACCGCCCGCAGAAGGTCTGCAGATCGTCCGTGTGTTTTTCCCACGCAGCCGTGTACGCCCTCGCGAGTGCGGGCGTCACCTCGACGTCGCGGGTCTCGCCACTCTCGGCGTCCACAAATCGCACGTCACCAAGCGCGCCGGGATCGCGATCCTTCTCTGACGCCATCTGCACCGCATACACGTCGTGGCCGCGTGCCTGCAGCATCTTCAGCGGCTTTTCGTACCCGGCCGGATCCAGGAAGTCGGAAATCACCACCGTCAGGCCGGCCCTGCGTCCGCGCGCCGCAAAATTCTTGAACGCCTCGGCCATGTTGGTGCGCCCGCCGGTCTTCATCTGTTCGAGCATCTCGAACACACGGAAGATGCGGCCCTTGCCCTGACCGGGCGTTCGCTCTTCGCGCACGGTCTCGTCAAACGGCATGATCGTGACGCGGTCGAGGTGCGCCAGGCCGATGTAACAGAGCGCCGCCGCAAGGCGGAGCGCCTGTTCGAACTTCTCCTCGCCCTGTCCGGGCGGCGCCATCGACTGGCTGGCATCGATAAACAGATAAATCGGCAGATCCTGTTCTTCGTCGAACAACCGCAGCAACAACCGCCCAAGGCGCCGATACGCCTTCCAGTCAATATGCCGGAAGTCATCCCCGGCCGAGTAGGGACGCGTGTCGGCAAACTCCAGACCGCGCCCGCGCTTTGGCGCGAGTCGATCGGCACGAGCCTGCCCTGCAAACGCCTTTTTGGAGACGACGTGCAGATACTCGAGCTTCTTGAGGAAGTCGCTGTCGAACCCTATGGCCACGGTGACAAACCGCTCTTAGGCGTCTGGCGAGACGTGGGCGAGGAGTTCATTGACCATCACGTCCGCGTCAATCTGCTCGGCCTCACCCTCGAAGTTCATCAATACACGATGCCGCAGGGCCGGCAGCGCGACCTCACGGATGTTGTCCGGTGACACAAACGCCTGCCCGTGGGTCAGCGCATGAATCTTCGCGGCCAGCACCAGTGCCTGCGCCGCACGAGGACTCGCGCCGTAGCGCACATACTTCTTGATCATCGGGGTCGCATACGGCGACTGTGGGTGCGTGCCGAGCGTGAGGCGAATCGCGTAACCCTGCACGGGCTGCGCAATCGGCACCAGTCGCGCCGCGTGCCGCATCTTCAAAATTTCTTCGGCGTCCACCACCCGCTCCACCTGATCGGTGGTCGCCTGCGTGGTGCGCTCGAGAATCGTGTGCATCGCGTCTTCGGTCGGGTACTTCACCCTGAGCTTGAAGAAGAACCGGTCGAGCTGTGCTTCGGGCAGCGGATACGTGCCTTCCATCTCGAGCGGGTTCTGCGTGGCCAGCACGAGAAACGGCTGCTCGAGTTTGTAGGTCGTCCTGCCGACCGACACGCTCATTTCCTGCATCGCTTCCAAAAGCGCCGACTGCGTTTTTGGCGTGGCGCGGTTGATTTCGTCCGCCAGCACGATGTTCGCGAAAATCGGTCCTTGCTGGAACTCGAAGAACGTCCCGCCCGCATCATGCTCCTGCACGATGTTGGTGCCCACGATGTCTGCCGGCATCAGGTCGGGCGTAAATTGAATGCGGGAAAACTTCAGATGCAGCACGTCTGACAGCGTGTGGACCAGCGCCGTCTTGCCGACACCGGGAATGCCCTCGAGCAGCACGTGGCCACCCGCGAGCAACGCCGTCACCGTGTTGGCGACGATGTCTTCGTTGCCGACGATGCGGCGGCCGACTTCCTTGGTGATACGAACGAAACGTTCCTGAAAGTGATCGATGTGTTGTTCGACGGCTGTGCTCATTGGCGGCGTTGGAAGTAGCGCTG
>JBKJTD010000356.1:0-3618 GCA_046590915.1 Vicinamibacterales bacterium | reverse complement strand
CACCGGCACGAAGAGAATCCGCTACAGCCTTGCGCCGCCGTATCCAGAAGATCGCGGCTCCATCATCGAGATGGCGCTCTATGCAGGACGCGGCGTCGAGGCAATTCGCGACATTCCGGCGACCGCGGACCTGCTCGCGCGGTTATGGAAGGAATGCCTCGACGCGATTTGAACTGGGACGCGATCAATCACGCGGCGATGCCCGCGAATCTGATGTTCCAACCTCTCGCATAACCCCGTACCGCTACCACATTGGTTGGCCGCGCTGATTCACCTGACAGCAGTGCTTCAAATATCGCGCCCCTGCCTATCTGCGGGGCGAGCGGTCGCACAGCTATTTCTCTGATGCGGGCTGTGGGCAGCTTCACCCAGACGACGTCGCAGACAAGTGGAAGCGCGCGCAATGCCCTGGCGCTCGACGCGGCCGTGACGCAATTGCTTGTGAAGGGGTGGGTCGGGGGCAAGTAGCGCCCGGTCAGGGAAAGGCGCATACTCAAAGCACGCCTAAGGCGCCCCACCCAAAGGGGCGTCGCGGGGGACCCAGGTTACTGGGGCGTATCCGGATTATTCCGGTAGAGGACTTCAACCTCGAGCCCGTCAGCTAACTCCGTCGGCGTATTGGAGGTTTTCGTGTCTGACGTTCCGTCGTCCGCCCGCCCGCTCGCCCCCTTAACCATTGCCGCCCTCGGTGTCGTCTACGGCGACATTGGTACCAGCCCGCTCTACGCGTTGCGTGAGTGTTTCTTCGGCGCTCACGCCGTTGCACCCACACAAGAGAACATCCTCGGTGTGCTCTCCCTGATCGTCTACTCACTCGTCTTTGTCATCTCTGTCAAATACGTCGCCATTGTCCTGCGCGCAGACAACCACGGGGAAGGCGGCATCCTCGCGCTAACCGCCCTGCTCCCTACCACACTGGGCAAACGGTCGGGACGCACGCTGCTGCTGCTCGGCATCTTCGGCGCAGCGCTGCTCTACGGCGACGGCATGATCACACCAGCCATTACTGTGCTCGGTGCCATTGAAGGGCTCACAGTCCTCACGCCCGTACTCAGCCCGTATGTCGTGCCGATCGCGGTGGCGATACTCGTGGGCGTATTTTCCATTCAACGCCACGGCACACACCGGGTCGGCCGACTTTTTGGTCCCATCATGGTGATCTGGTTCGCTACGCTGGCTGTCACTGGGGTGTTCTGGACTTCACAGCATCCGATTGTCCTGACGGCGTTTGACCCTCGACACGCCTTCACATTTTTCGTCGCGCACGGATGGCACGGCGTCGTGGTGCTTGGCGCCGTCTTTCTGGTGGTCACCGGTGGTGAGGCGTTGTACGCCGACATGGGCCACTTCGGACGACGTCCCATTCGACTCGCGTGGTTTGGCCTGGTGATGCCCGCGCTCTTGCTTAACTATTTCGGTCAGGGAGCGCTGTTGCTGTCCGACCCATCTGCGGCCTCACAGCCATTCTTCCGCCTTGTGCCAGCATGGGGCCTCCTCCCGCTTGTTGTACTGGCGACGGCTGCCGCTATCATCGCGTCCCAAGCCCTGATCTCCGGCGCGTTTTCGTTGACACGCCAAGCCGTCCAGTTGGGCCTCTGTCCGAGACTGAAAATCACTCACACGTCCGATGCTGAAGTGGGCCAGGTCTACGTGCCCTCCGTCAACTGGTTCCTGATGGTCTGCACGATCGCCATCGTTATCGGGTTCGGTTCGTCCAGCTCGCTTGCCGCCGCCTACGGCATTGCGGTGACCATGACGATGGTGATTACCGCGTTGATGCTGCATGCGGTCATGGTGGGCCGATGGGGATGGCCCGCGTGGCTCGCCAGCGCAGTGACAACGGCGTTCCTGATTGTTGACCTCGCCTTTTTGGGCGCGAACGTAATGAAGATTCTCCACGGGGGGTGGCTGCCGATCGTGATCGGTGCCGTGCTCTTCACATTGATGACCACGTGGAAAGCGGGTCGGCAGATTGTGGCAAAGCGCATCATGTCAAGGACGGAGCCGCTTGAGGACTTTGTGGCCCGCATCCCTGTGACCGCTCCAGCGCGCGTCGCAGGCACAGCCGTCTTCATGACGGCGCAGACCAAGGGCACGCCACCCGCGCTCGCACATAACCTGCGCTACAACCGGGTGCTCCACGAAACCGTGGTGACCCTCATGGTCAGCACGGCGACGAGCCCGCATGTGCCGGCCGAGAGCCGCATCGCCATCAACGATATGGGACAGGGCGTGTGGGATGTCTCGATTCGGTATGGATTCATGGAGGATCCCGATGTCCCGGCCGCACTCGCACAGGCCAGGGACGTCGGCCTGGATATCGATCTCAATGACGTCACGTATTTTCTCGGACGTGAAACGTTGCTGGTTACCAGGCAGCCGGGGATGGCCAAGTGGCGCGAGCAGCTGTTTGTCCTGATGTCGAGGAATGCGCAGCGGGCCGTCAGCTTTTTCCGACTGCCGCCGGAACGGGTCGTGGAGCTGGGGATTCAGGTTGAGCTGTAACGGCGGGCACAGGCCCCGGTGACATCTCGGCCGTGCCTGAAAATGGGATGTTCCAACCTTTCGCAAATCCCCGTACCGCTACCACACTTGGCCTGTATCTCCGTTGGCTCTACTGAGTCCAGACCAGCGCGCGGTCGCCGCTCGGGCTCTTGAGATCGAGCACCAGCGCCGGACCGATGCGTTCGAGATCCTTGACGTCGATGTTGAGCCGGCGCATGTCGAAACTTTCAGCGCCGATGCCCAGATCGATTTTGCGCTCGCCAATCCCCAGCACCCACAGGGGAACCTGGAAGTTGACGATGCGTTCAGCAGATGGATCCCAGGCGATCACCACAAGGGTGGTGGCCCTGACGTCCGCCGTCGGGATGTCTGCAATGGGACGACGCTGAGTGACCTGCTCATTGGCGTCAACCTCC
The DNA here is from genome assembly GCA_046590915.1 of Vicinamibacterales bacterium. Lineage (GTDB taxonomy): Bacteria > Acidobacteriota > Vicinamibacteria > Vicinamibacterales > SCN-69-37 > SYFT01. Next base: position 697 of record JBKJTD010000356.1, on the reverse strand, counting down.
AGGAGCGGCTGCGCATCCTTGAATCGGGCGCGAGCCTCATCAAATTGTTTAAGCGCATCGGGCGCTGATACGGAAGACGTGTTGACGTGTTTCGAGACGAAATACACCCCGGCTCCGGCAACCGCGCACATACCGAGCATGCCGATCGCGATGACCACGAGAATAATCTTGAGCCACGGACGACCAGCCGCCATGTCGCCTCAGTCTATTCCTGAAAACCAAACGGTCGTTTGCGGAAGTTGGCCGCCTGCTCGATGCACCAGGGATCCCGATGCGTTGAGCAGAGGGTGCGCGCCTGCGCGTATTCGGCCAGAGCCGCGGAACGTTGTCCCCTGACGTCCGCCACTTTTCCCAGTTCGAGGTGGATGCGTCCCCGGACCCACCCAGCGGGTCCCTGCGACAGAGCAAGTGTCAGATCACTCACCGCCTCATCGAGATGATTGAGCGAGACACGGGCCATGCCGCGTTTGTAGATCCAGAGTGCGCGCTCGCCGGGACCCTTGGCGCGCGGGTCGGCGTCATGTTTTGCCAATCCAGATGTGATCAAGCTTTCCGACAAGTCGGCGCGACCCGCACGCCAGGCGGCAGACGCCGCTTCAAGCTGCATCAGGCGATTCTGCGGGTAGTCCTTCATCAACACGGTCAGCAGTGCGAGCGCGTCATGTTGACGGCCCTCGCGGCTGAACACCAGCACCAG
>JBKJTD010000289.1:0-22870 GCA_046590915.1 Vicinamibacterales bacterium | reverse complement strand
CGTTTACCGACTCGCGCTGGAAGCAGGAGCAGGAACGCTTCGCGCGTCCTGAGCGCGGCAGCACCGACGGCTCCGTGACCACCGAAGACTCGAGCAACAGCTCGACGATTAATCCGTTCGACAGCGGCAGCTTCGGCTTTGCGCAAGCCGACCTGGTGTCTCAGCTGGCCGAACTGACCCGCGCTGCCAACCGTGCCAACGCCACCATGTACACGATCGACCCACGAGGACTGATCGCGGGGCCCGACATCAGCAACCAGACGCTGACCACGCAGGAGTGGCGGCGCTATGTGCAGAACACGGTGGATTCGCTCAAGACCATCGCGGACCTGACCGGCGGCTTCTGCATCTGCAACTCCAACGACTTCAAGAAGGGCCTCGAGAAGATCGACGCCGAAACCAGCGATTATTATCTGCTGCGGTATTATTCGAGCAATCCCGATCCCCTGCGCCGTGTCCGCAACCTCCAGGTCAAGGTCAAGAAAAATGATCTCGACGTTGTCCACCGGACTCAGTGGGCGCTGCCTATTCCGCGCAAACGCTGACCGTTTTCGCGCAGCCATTTCCCTCCTCAAATTTAACCTCCCCGTGACACCGGGATCACCCTGGTGTCATGGGGCGGACTGCTATACTGCGGGGTGCTTGTTGGACGGGGGACCCCGTCTTGGGCATGAAGGCGTTACTTTCACTACTGGAGACGAGGATGAAGTTGTTGAGCAAGGCAACGGTGTGTCTCAGCATGATGCTGACACTGGCGCTGGCAGTCGCGGTGCCCGCCGCGGGACAGACCGTGACGACGGGCGTGATTTCGGGCGTGGTCGGGGATCCGCAGGGCGGCAGGCTGCCCGGCGCGACGGTCGTCGCTGTGCACGTACCGACTGGGACGACGTATGAGGGTGTGACACAGGCCGATGGGCGCTTCCAGCTGCTCAACGTGCGTTCGGGAGGACCGTACACGATCTCGGTGATCATGACCGGCTTCCGCAAGGATGAGAAGAAGGACATCATGGTGAACCTCGGTGAAGAACGCACCGTGGCGTTTGAACTGAAGCTCGAGTCGGTCACCGAAACGGTCAACGTTACCGGCACCGCACTCGCGATCGACACGACGCGCGCGGGCACCTCCGCCAATATTCCGCTCGAAGTGAAGGAAAGCCTGCCGACGATTTCGCGCAGTCTCCTCGATGTCGTGCGCGTGAATCCATATTTCAACGCCATCACCGAAAACAACACGGCGACGTCGGCGTCGGTCGCGGGACGCAACTCGCGCTACAACAGCATTCAGATTGACGGCGCGGCCAATAACGACCTGTTCGGTCTGTCCCCCTCCGGCACCCCCGGTGGACAGACGGACGCGCAGCCGGTCAGCTTCGACGCGATCGCGCAGATTCAGCTTGTGGTGTCGCCGTATGACGTGCGCCAGAGCGGCTTCTCCGGTGGCGGCATCAACGCCGTGACCAAGAGCGGCTCGAACCGGTACACCGGCTCCGCGTTTTACTTCGGCCGCAATCAGGACTGGGTGGGCAAGGGCATCACCGACACCGCGATTTCCAACTTCAAGGATCAGCAGTGGGGCGCCACGGTGGGCGGCAAGCTCATCCAGAACAAGGCCTTCTTTTTTGGAGCGGCCGACTGGGGCCGCCGCGTAACACCGACCGGCTTCTGCATTACGGGATGTCCGCAGACGTTCGCAGGTGCCACGACCGACGTCAACCGCGTGCTCTCGATCCTTGAGACCCGCTATGGCTACACGATTCCGAACGCTCGGGAGCAGTTCAGCCGCACCACCAATAACGACAAGTTTCTCGGCAAGGTCGACATCAACGTCAACCGCCAGCATCGATTGACGCTTCGTCACAACTACGTGAAGGGTCTCAGCGATCTCGGCACGCCCAGCCAGACCAGCTACGGGACGCCGGACGCGTTTCTCCGCTTCAACTCCAAGACAAACAGCTCGGTGGTGCAGTTGAACTCGACGTTCGGCAGTGCGGTCAACGAGTTCCGCGTGTCGTACCTCCGTGGTCGCGACCTGCGCGGCGGACAGCCGTTTGAGTCCAAGCCGTTTCCGCGTATCTCTGTGCGCATGCCTGGTGCCACGCTGAACATCGGTCGTGAAAATTTCTCCACGGCCAACGAGCTTGAACAGGACGTGCTGGAAGTGCACGACGACTTCACGATGGTCAAGGGCCAGCACACGATTACCATTGGGACTCATAACGAGTTCTTCAAGTTCCGCAACCTGTTTATCCGTGACTACTTCGGCTCCTACACGTTCAACACCGTTGATCTGTTTGAACAGGGCCTGGCGCAGCAGTACGACTACAGCTACCCGGTTGACCCCAGCAAGCCCGCCGCGCAGTTTTCCGTGCGCTCGTTTGGCCTCTACGTGGGCGACCAGTGGCGCGTGCGTCCGAACCTCACGCTGACGATGGGTGCACGCGTGGACCTGCCGATGTTCCCGGACAAGCCGACGTCGAACCCGATTTCGGTGACCAACTTCGGTCTGGCGACAGACGAAACGCCGTCGCGCCCGAGTTTTTCGCCGCGTATCGGCTTCAACTGGGACATCAACAGCAACGGCATGCAGCAGGTGCGCGGTGGCATCGGGATGTTCGCCGGGCGGACCCCGTATGTGTGGCTGTCGAACCAGTATGGCAACACGGGCATCGAGTTCCAACGCGTGGGCGCGTCCAATAACAACAACAACCGCATCCCGTTTGTGGCAGACATCAACGCGCAGGCGAAGGTGGTGACCGGTGCGTTCGGTTCGGCGTTCACCAACGAAATCGATCTGATCGATCCCGACTACAAGTACCCGCTGCTGCTGCGCGGCAACCTCGCGTACGAACGTCAACTGCCGTGGGGTCTGGTGGGCTCGGTGGAAGGTCTGTTCACCAAGGATCTGCAGGACGTCAAGTACCAGAACCTGAACTACATCCCATCGGGCTTGGTGCAGCCCGTGGGCAACATTCCACGGTACACGCGCAAGGTCACGACGCTGAGTGACGTGATCTTCCTGAGCAACACCAACGAAGGCTACAGCTGGAGTGGCGTTGCCGAGCTGCGTCGCCCGTTCAGTAATGGTTTCTTCTTCTCCAGCTCGTACCTGTACGGCCGGTCCAAGTCGATTCTGGACGGCACGTCGAGTCAGGCCGCGTCGAACTGGGGCTTCACGCTCATCGGCACCGATCCGAACAATCCCGAACTGGCCACGTCCGTGTTTGACCCGGGCCACCGGATCAACTTCAGCGGATCCTACGAGTTCGGTCTGCCCGGTGCGGCCACCGCGACGGCCTCGCTCTACTACTCGGGTCAGTCGGGCCGTCCGTACACGCTGCGGTTCTTCAACGACGTGAACGGCGATGGTCGCTCGAGCGACCTGCTCTACATTCCAGCGAACGCGTCGGAAGTGGCGTTCACGGGCGGCACCTACCAGAACCTCATCAACTTCATTCAGGAAGAGGGATGCCTGGACGAGTTCATCGGCCAGATCATTCCGCGCAACGTGTGCCGCGCGCCCTGGCAGAATCAAATGGACTTCGCGTTCAAGGTGGGCCTGCCGTTCCAGCGCGTCAAGGCGGAGATCACGCTCGACGTGCTCAACGTGCTCAACCTGATGAACAGCCGGTGGGGGCTTCAGGAGTACACGTCGTTCAACTCCATCGCTCCCGTCACGGCAACGCTTGCCGGTGGCCAGATCACGGCGTACAACATCAGCTTCCTCACGGGCTCAAGCTTCCGTCGCTACAACCGCGACGACCTCCGCTCGCGGTGGCAGATGCAACTGGGTGGGCGCTTGCGCTTCTAGTCGGTCCAGGGGGCCAGGGGTCCAAGGGCCCAGGAGTCCTGAAAACACGACCCCCCCGACCAGCGCCAGCTGGTCGGCGCGTTTTCTTTGTACGAACCTTTGGACTCCTGGACCCCTGGACCCCTGGACTACGTCAGCGCCTCGCGCACCCGTGCCACCGCTTCTTCCATGTAGTGTTCATCCAGTTCGATTCCCACGAAGTTGAGTCCCAAGCGCCCGGCGGCGATGGCCGTATTGCCCAGGCCGAGGAACGGGTCCAGCACGGTCGTGACGCGCTCCACGCCGTGGAGGCGCAGGCACTGCTCGGGCACCTTCGGTGGGAAGCAGGCGGGGTGCGGGCGGTCGCGGTCGCGGCTTTGAATGGTTTCGTAGGGAATAAACCAGGTGTTGCCACGGCAGCGTTTACCGTCGCCGCCTGTGGCCCAGCGCGCCGCGTTGGACTTGTCCTGGTAGGGAACACCGACGGCTCTGCGGTCCAGTTTCGTTGTGCCGGCCGGGGTCAGGTGAAAGATGTATTCGTGGCAGTCGTTCACAAACCGATCGCTGTTGATGGGTTTGTAGTGGCCGACCGCCAGATCGCGATCGATCCCTGAGGCATCACTGGTCGACTCGCGATCAATTGCGATCGACTTGACCCAATGAATGGTGTTCTGCAGCTTGTAGTACCGCCTGGCGACTTGCGCCACCTCCAGAGGAATCCATGGATCGGTGGGCTTGGCGCCGACATTGAGAAAGAGTGACGCTCCAGGGCCGCTCAGGCGCGACGCCGCGCGCAGCCATTGGTCCGTCCACGTCAGGTACTCGGCGCGTGGCATGTCGTCCTCGTAGGTGCGGTATTTGATCCCGAGGTTGTAGGGCGGGGAGGTGACGATGGCGTCGATACTGTGTGGGGCAAGTTGCCCCATCACCGGTACACAGTCGCCAAGATAAAAACGGAACGTCGACGCGCCAATGGAGAATTGGTGACGGGGACGAGCGAGGGAACGAAGGGCCGGTCGGGCCGTGCGGCGGGCGACCGGGCGGGTAGTGGTGCGTAACGCGAGGGCCATGTTGCAAGGCTTCTCGGTCGTTCAGGGTCTGAAGTACAGACCCCCTGATGTAACTATTACGCTCGAGCCGCCACGGCCGGAGTAAACCCATGAGCCACACGGTCGGCGCTCACCGGCTGATTCCTGACGTGGCCCGAGGTGGCACACACAGTGCCTTTTTCCTCGATGTAGGTGATTTCCCGTTCGCTTCCGACCTCGCGGTAACGACCGGTCACACACCCACAGGTCAGCGTGGTGAACCCCAACAAACGAACCAGGCTCATTCCATGACCTCCGTGGCTGCCCTGTATGCAAGCGGCGTGCCTAACCGACGGCTGGTTTCAGAACTACCCTCTCAAGGCGGTTCTTCAACGTAAATCGGCCGGCCGTCGCAAGTTGTGCAGTACAACTGCCGCCAATGGTGGCAGACACCTGTGTCGATTCAGCAACGAAAGTTGGATTCTTGACAACAATTGCTTGAATTAAAAGGTGTCGGGTGCCTTTAAAAAAGGCACCCGACACCTTTTCCTGGACGAGTTCCGCGAGCGCCATCTGGAAGCCATACAGCGACGGGAACGCCTGCAACTCGACCAGGCGGCCTTCAATGGCGCCGTCGGGTTGGCGCACCAGCCCGAAGTCCACCTGGACGCAGGTGGGGAACTGCTCGCCCCCGGCCAGCCGGAAGCGGTCGGGAACGATCGCATCCGCCGCTTTGCGGCAGGCCGCATTCCCCAGCAACTGCGACACCATCACCTCAGACGCGCCGACGAGCGAGTCCATCAGCGCCTGCGGATAAAAGCAGGGCGTCTCGCAGATCCGGAACTCAACCTGACATCCGACGCGCTCAGTCAGCGCATGGACGTACGCGCGGTATCCTGCCTCGGTGTTCTGCTCGTTCCAGCGCGCACGCAGGGCGGGAATCATAGGGCGCAGGTCAAATCAAAAAGGTGCCGCGCGACATGATCTGGTCCTCGTCCACCCAGATGTCGAACTCGGTGCCCACGACGTCAATGTGGGTTGACGAATACCAGTCCGCGCCCGTGTGCGCGCCGTATGGATTGCCAAACGCGATATGAATGCCGGGAAATTTTTCGTCCTGAAGAATGTGTCCGATGACGTGCTTCAGCTCGATGTTGGTCCCGATGGCAAACTCACCGACTCGGTCGCTGTTTTCATCCGTGTGGGTGTACGCCCAGAAGTCGTCACGCAGCGTCTGATTGGGCGAAATGGCTTCCACGAGGCGGTTCTTGTGGATTTGCACCGTCAGCGGCGAGTCCGTCAGCAGTCCGTATCGATCGCACAACCAGTCGCCGACGACGCCATCAATGACAAATGTCCCGTTCACTTCGCCCGGTGACGTGAACACCTCCCCGCCAGGCAGGTTGCCCCATTTTTCCGGACTGATGAGGCCGCTGGTCTTCACCCAGCGATAGTCCGGGTTGAGGTCCGCCGTAAAGTCGCTGCCCGCGGGCGTCGTCGCGCGAATGCGTTTCGCGGTGCGGACCCTGTTGATCACGCGTGTGCTGATGTCGTCCACCAGTTGATAGTCCGCCCGCATGCCTTCGCGCATGATCCGGGGCGTGATGTTCACCATGTGCGCGTGTCGCATGCGGCGACGATTGACGATGTCGGTCATCTGCATGCGGGAGCCGAGCTCGTGCTGCTGCACGTGTGCGGCAAAGATGCTGACGTGGCTCAGTTCCATATCGGCGGCAATCGTGGCCGGCAGGTCGACGAGCGGTCGGACGGCCTCGTCTTCGAGCACAAACAGACGATGGGTCGCCCCCATGCGGCTGATTTCGGTCATCAGCGCCTCGGCGATCGGGCGGGTTTCACGGTCGGTAATGACGGTGACCCGTTCGTGCGGCTGGACGTTGAGGCAGGTGCGGATGGCGTTGGCGGCGCCTGGCTGTAGGTCGTCGAACATGTGCATCCGATCATATCCCGCGCCACCCGGCCGGCTGGTTGAACTGCTAGACTCCGGTGCACCACAATGAAATTTGTCGTCGGCCTTCTGGCCGTGATCACCATGTCCACGACACAACCCCAGCGCTCCCGCACCTTCAACGAAGTGGCTTCGATGCCCAGCCGACCGGCCGATGCGCGCATGACCTACGGGTCTGCGCCGGAACAGTTCGGCGAACTTCACCTGCCGACCGGCGTCGGGCCCCACCCGGTGGTTGCGCTGATTCACGGGGGATGCTGGCGCGAGGAATACGACATCACGCACATCGCCCCGCTGGCGACTGCGCTGGCCGGCGACGGCTGGGCGGTCTGGGCGATTGAATATCGGCGCGTCGGCAGCCCTGGCGGAGGTTGGCCGGGGACGTTCCAGGACATCGGCGCCGCCATGGACCACCTTCGCACGCTCGCAAAAATCCACCCGCTCGACCTTTCCCGCGTGGTGGCGGCCGGTCACTCAGCCGGCGGTCAGTTGGCGCTGTGGAGCGCCGCCCGGGGCGTGTTGAAGAAGGACTCGCCGATCGCCACCCCCGACCCCCTGCTTCCGCATGGCGTCGTCGCCATCGCCGGCATTACAGACATGACCACGTACGCGTCGCCCAACGGATGCGGTTCAGCCGTGGTCCCACTCCTTGGTGGTGATGCACAGTCGATGGCGGAGCGGTATGCGCAGTCGTCGCCGGTGACCACGGTGCCGACCGTGCCGTTGCAGCTCATCGTCGGCACCGCCGACACGATCGTGCCCCGGGCGCAGGCGGACGCGCTCGTGCGGGTGGTCGGCACACGCGCAACCGTGCGCGTCGTGGAGGGTGCCGGCCACTTTGATCTCATTGCGCCTGATCGTCAGGCATGGACGGAACTCCGGGCGGCCGTGCGCGCCCTTGTCCCACCCTCAGGGCGGGCCTGAACCCACGCCCGTGCGTGTCCTGCATATTGCTCCAACGTTTTTTGATGTGTCGTCGATCATCGGTGGCGCGGAGCGGTATACGTGGGAACTCGCCAAGGCCATGGCGCAGTCGGCCGAGGTGTCGCTGCTGACATTTGGCCCGAGGGCGTTCTCACGCCAGCGAGACGGGGTGCACATGCGTTGCCTGAAACATTGGGGCGGGGTGAATCACTCCCTGATGCCTGACGCGGTGCGGTGGTCCTTCTTCAAAGCGATACGCGACACCGACGTTGTGCATTGCCATCAGGTCGATGTGATGTCCACCAATATCGCCGTGCTCGCCGCCTCAGCGATGGGCCGGCCCGTCTTCGTCACTGACCTTGGCGGTGGATATGCGCGCATGCCGTCCCAACGATTGCCGATCATGCGCCGCGCAACGGCGTATCTGCTGATCAGTGAGTACTCGCGAGCGCTCTGGCTGCAACGTCCCGACTGGCGTCGTCCGAAGGCGCTTGAGGTGATTTACGGGGGTGTCGACACAGAGCATTTTTCCCCGGGAGGCACCAAAGACCCGTCCATGGTGGTGTTTGTGGGCAGGGTGGTGGCGCACAAGGGGATCGACCGTCTCATCGAGGCAGTCGGCCCTGGCCAGCGCCTGCACGTCATTGGCCGTCCGTATGACCAGGCGTATCTGGCGCACCTGCGCGATCGTGCGCAGGGCAAGGACGTCGTGTTCGAACACGACGTTACCGATTGCGCACTGGTCGAGCGGTATCGACGGGCAGCGGTGTCGGTCCTGCCCTCGGTCGCCACCGATTACCGCGGCGCGGTCACCGAACATGCGGAGCTGTTTGGTCTGGCGGCCGCGGAGGCCATGGCTTGTGGAACCGCGGCAGTCGTGACTGATGTGGCGTCACTGCCGGAAGTGGTTGCCGACGGCGAGACGGGATTTGTGGTGCCGCCTGATGACGCCGACGCCTTGAGCCGCCGCGTGCGCCAGCTCTGCCAGGACCCGGCGCTCGCGGCCACGATGGGAATGGCCGCGCGCAGACGTGTCGTCGAACACTTCACATGGAGGGCGACCGCTGACCGGTGCCGTGCCGCCTACGCGCGCCACCGCCATGGCGAGTGATAATGGACGCCGTTCAGATGCAGAAACCCCGAGTACTTGAAATTGGCGCCGGCCGCGATCGGTCGGTCCCTGGCGCGGTCACCGTGGACCGTGTGGCGGCCACCGGGCCCGACGTTGTCCACGATCTGGACATCACGCCCTGGCCGTTCGAGGATGGCGCGTTTGACTTCGTGCGCTGTAAGGACGTGATTGAACACGTCGCCGATGTCGTCAAGACGCTTGAGCAGATTCATCGTGTGCTTGCACCAGGCGGACGCGTGGAGATCGTCACGCCGCACTATTCCTGTTCGAACTCCTGGACGGACCCGACCCATCGCCATCACCTTGGCTATTTTTCTTTCGACTATTTCACCGGCCAGAACCAGTGGGATTTCTACACCGGCGCGCGCTTTCAAATGAGTGAGCGCCATCTGCGATTTTTCGGCAACTACAAGAACCGTCACTGGGAGTGGCTGGCCAATCGCTGGCCTCGTTTCTACGAGGAACACCTGGCGTGGATTGCGCCCGCGTGGTACATCCGCGTGGTGCTGACTGCGGTGAAGTAGGCCGATGATAGTGAGGATCTCGGTAGCACTCGCCCTGTTGTTGCTGCCCGCGGTCGCGTTCGCGCAGTCCCCACGAGGACAGATCGTCGGCAGAACGGTCGATGAGTCCGGCGGTCCAATCCCCGGCGCGTTTGTCACGCTTCGCCCCTTCAGGCCGGCCCCGGCACTCGTTGAGCTTGAGGCATTGTCTGATGAGTCCGGCCGTGTCCGGTTCGACGACGTTCCACCTGGGGCGTATCGTGTCGCCGCGCATCTCGTCGGTTTTTATCTGGTCACCTCGGACATCGAGGTCCCACTCGCCCTGGACACCGAGATCTCACTCGTGATGGCAGTTGCTCACATTACCGAATGTGTCGTTCTGTCCCCACGACCGGTGGCGTTCAGGACGCGCGGCGGCGAGCAACTGCCGACGGCTTACCTGACGGTGAAACGGGAAGGACGCCGCCCGCAGAGTGTTTCGATCTTCCCATCGGGACAACCAGACTGTTACGCGCCGGTCACAGCGGACCACGTGACCCTCGATGTGTTTGGCTACGGCGAACACCTTGTCAAGCGCGCCGGAGTAGACCCAGGAACCCCTCACAGGCCGTTCACGATCGATCCGACCGCGGCCTCGCGGCTGGGCCGCACGCAGCCGGGCCCGGCACTTGGACAGGTGCGTGGGCGGGTGTTTGACGAGTACGGCGGGTCCATCCCAGACCCCTCTGTCGTGTTTCACCCGGTGGACGCGGGCTCAGGTCTGCTGGAGTTCGGCGCCGTGGCGGATGCACGAGGTCGATTTGATTTTGTGGCCGTGCGCACGGGAACGTATCGCGTCACGGGCCGGGCCCGAGGATACGAAACCACCGTGGCGATTCACGAGGTCAGACCCGGAGTGGAGACCGAAGTGACGCTGATTCTGCGGGCGGTGAAATGAGTACCATGACGCGACGATGCGCTTGGAGTCCCTGTGATCGTTGACGTGGCCCTCGTCCAGGCCGAGGTGAGTTCGACCCTTGAGGCGGGTCTGGCGCGCACTCGCGAACTCACGCGGGAGGCAGCGGCGTCTGGTGCGCAGGTGGTGGTGTTTCCCGAGACGTGGCTGCCGGGATATCCCGCCTGGCTGGATGTGTGCCGCGATGTCAATCTCTGGGATCACGCACCGACAAAGGCGGTGTTTGCCCGATACCGTGCAGAGAGCGTGGATGTTGCGGGCGCCAGCGGCCAGGCGCTGGCAGCCATCGCCCGCGAGAACACGATCACACTTGTCGTTGGCGTCAGTGAACGCGTCGCGGCCGGCTCCGGGTACGGCACGTTGTACAACTCGCTGCTCACGTTCGGCCCCGACGGCCAACTGCTCAATCACCATCGCAAGTTGATGCCCACCTACACCGAGCGTCTGGTGTGGGGGCAGGGCGATACCAGTGGTCTGCGCGCGGTGAGTACCCCACACGGTCGCGTGGGTGGACTGGTCTGCTGGGAACACTGGATGCCGCTCTCACGGCAGGCGTTGCACGACTCCGGCGAGGACCTGCATATTGCCGTATGGCCCACCGTGGCCGAACGCCATCAAATCGCGAGTCGGCACTACGCATTCGAAGGCCGGTGTTTTGTGCTCGCCGCGGGCTCGTTGATGCGTGCGTCCGCGCTCCCCTCAGAGTTGGAGCGAGACCCCGAACGCGCCGGTGCCGATGACCTGTTCGTGCTGCGCGGCGGCAGCGCGATCATCAATCCGCGTGGTGAGTACCTGGCGGGTCCGGTCCTTGATGAGTCGACCATCCTTCGAGCCTCGCTCGACCTCACGCACCTCGACGAGGAGCGCATGACGCTTGACGTCGCAGGACACTACGCACGACCAGACGCGTTCACGTTTTCGGTGACGCCGTCGGCACGAACATTGGACCCGTCTGCGCCAGGGCTTCGGCGGGCAAGCCTTCCTACAGTCCGTGCCGAGTCTCAGTGATCATGTAATCCATGACCGCCTTGAAGTCGTGGCCAGAGTCGTTGTAGACCTTGAGCTGGCGGTCGGCACCGGTGCCGTTTTCGAGAATCCATCGAATCGTGTTGATCTCCTCACGGCTATCCAGCTCATCCAGCACATCGTCCACCCAATCGAGATATTCGAGTAACAACTCGCGCTCGGGTACCTCGCGCTCCTTGCCAAGGTCGATGAGCATGCCGTCGATGCCGTAACGGGCGGCGCGCCACTTGTTCTCCATCAGGAGCGCGCGACTGTACACGCGCCAGCTCTGGTTCTTCGCATGCAACCGATACAACTTCACCATCGTCGCCTGGATGAGGGCGGCGATGGCGATCGTTTCGTCTACACGCATGGGGATGTCGCAGACGCGAATCTCCAGCGTGTCAAACACCGGATGCGGCCGCACGTCCCACCAAATCTTCTTGGCGTTGTCGATCGAGTTGGTCTTGACCAGCAACTTCACGAAACTGTCGAAGTCGGCCCAGGACGAAAACGTATCGGGAATGTTCGTCCGCGGGAAGCGGTCAAACACTTTGCACCGATACGACTTGAGCCCGGTGTTCATGCCGATCCAGAACGGCGAGTTCGTCGAGATCGCGAGCAGATGCGGCAGAAAGTACCGGATCTGATTCATCAAATGAATCATCGTCTCCCGGTCGGCAATGCCGATATGCACGTGCAGACCAAAGATGAGATTCGCCCGAGCCACAATTTGCATGTCCTCAACGACCTGCACGTACCGTTCTTCCGGCGAGATGTCCTGCACGCGCCAGTCCGCGAACGGGTGCGTGGCGCCCGAGACCAGGAGGAGACCGTTTTCCTCCGTCAGGCCGATCATTTGACGACGGAGGTCTTTGAGGTCGAGTGACGCTTCCTTGATGGTTTTGCAGACGCCGGTGCCGACCTCGACCACCGACTGGTGCATCTCGGACTTCACCTTTTCCTTCATCCGCCGCTTGCCCTCTTCCACAATCTCGGTCTGGATGTGGGAGCGCAGGTCGTACGTGCGCGGGTCGATCGTCTGATACTCCTCTTCGATCCCGATGGTGAAGGCCGGCTCATTCATGGTGTGGTCCGCGTGGAGGCCGAACCCTCAGGTTCGGCTGAGGAATGAATCCCACCGGTAGGTGGGCGGCGCCGGCGGCTCGAGCGCCTTTTTGACCGCGAGGTCAGCGACGGCGTCCACAATCCAGGCGAAGTTGGCTTCACCAATGGAATTGCGGTCGGCGTCGGGCGCGGGGTTCATGAAGTCGATGGCGTACGGCACGCCGTCTTCGACGGCAAACTCGACGGTGTTGAGGTCGTAGCCGAGGGCGCGACACAATGTGAGTGCGTCGCGCTCGACCCGGGCAATCAACGCCGGGTCGTAGGCCGGCGGATCAAGCACGTACCGCTCGTGAGCGGGCCGGCGCGGGTCATACGGCATGATCAGGACCTTCTCCTGCCCGATGACATAGCAACGGAAGTATTCATTGAACTTCACCGCGCGCTGCAGGGTCATGCACAGCGTGTGCGTCTGGTCGTAGGCGGCGAAAAACTCCTTCGACGATCGCACTTGGTAGACATCTCTCCACCCACCGCCGTCAAACGGTTTCAGGAAGGCAGGGAAACCGATGTAGTCAAACACTTCCTCCCAGTTGAGCGGATATTCGAGATTGCGCATCGACTGATCGGTGGTGCCGACCGGGTGGGTCTTGTGCGGCAGAATGACGGTCGGCGGAACAGCCACTCCGAGCCGTGTCGCCAGCGCGTAATTGAAAAACTTGTCGTCGGCGCTCCACCAGAACGGGTTGTTGATGACCGTCGTGCCTGTGAGCGCCGCGTTCTTGAGGAACGCGCGGTAAAACGGAATGTCGTGCGAGATGCGGTCCACGATGACGCGATACCGCTGCGGTTCGTCCATCCGGATGCCACCGATGGACACAAACTCCGCAGAGATGCCCGGGATCTTCATCCCGTTGATCTTCTCCACCAACGCAGGAGGAAACGTCGTCTCCATCCCGAAAAGCACACCGATTGTCGCCGCCATCAACTCTTCCTTCCGTGTTCCCGGACCCTTGGACCCCTGGACTTCTGGACCCCTAAGGTATGTATGCTTTGGCCATCTTGACCCACTCCGGCCAGTCATGTTCCGAGCCGTTGCCCCAGACATGGAGGCTATGCGGAATGTCCTTGTGCGAGAGCAGGCGGGCCGCGTGTTCAGTATCGGGCCGGCAGATGTCTCGTTCACCAGTCACGAGCACCCATTTGTTCTGACGGCACCGTTCCAGGAACCAGGGGTCGGTCAGGTTCGGCAGAAAGTGCGGGGGTGACAGGAGGTACGCATCTTCGTCGAAGTGCCCATGCAGGAAGCGCATGATGTCGAACGCACCGCCCATGGCCAGACACGAGGTGAACAGATCCGGGTGACGCAGCGCCATCACCATCGCGTGGTACGCGCCAAAACTGCAGCCGGTGACGCCCGCGGTCGGGCTGCCGTTCTGCCGCGTGATAAACGGCATCAGCTCGTTGGTGAGGTAGTGCTCGTACTGCAGGTACCGGTTGATCCGGTCTCGCGGACCGACCATCCTGGCGTAGAAGGTCTCCTTGTCCAGGGTGCTGACGCAGTACAACTGCAGCTCGCCGGCTTCAAGCTTGTCCGATAACGCCCCCACCATGCCGCGGTCTTCATATTCGAAGAACGCACCCATGGACGTGGGGAACACGATGACAGGCCGGCCGCCATGGCCAAAGACCAGCATCTCCATATCCCGTCCAAGAGTGCGTGAGAACCACCTCTGGTACTCGCGGTGCATATGGCCCGATACTACGACAGTTCATGACGCGGCACGATGTCTCCTCACAATGGATCGACGGACCCAGACGGGTCACGGTCTGGAAAAGCGCTATGGTCCAGGGTTCGGCAGGGCCTGCGCTCCTGATTCTTCATGACGGGCAGAATCTCTTCGAGCCTGACCGGGCTCACCGGCCTGGGCACCACTGGCGGGTGGGGGAGACGCTGGACGCTCTGGTCGCCGAGGGCAGGATTCCTCCGATGGTGGTCGTCGGAGTGGACCATGCCGGGGAAGGACGCATCACCGAGTTGACGCCAACGGAAGGGACGCACTACGGCGCGGGCGACCTGTGGCGGCACGGCCGATTTCTGATGGAGGAACTCGTGCCTTATCTGGCGGCCGAATACGGCATCGACACCGGGCCGGGCGCGCTTGCGCTTGGCGGATCATCCTTGGGGGGCCTGGCCACACTGGCCGTCGCCCAGCAGTATCCAGCGCGGTTTGGACGCCTGCTCGTGATGTCACCGTCGATCTGGTGGGACAATCGGGTCATCCTGCGCCGGCTCAGACGCCATCCCCTCGTGCCGACAACCAGGGTGTGGCTCGACGTCGGGCACCAAGAAGGGCGCGACACCCTTGCCAACGTCCGCATCCTCAAGCACCTCCTGCGCGACCAACTCGATGCGGGCAGCCTTGGAGGTGTCGAGGACCCCCTTGGGGACCACAGCGAAGACGCCTGGGGACGCCGGTTGCCGGACGCGCTTACGTGGTTGTTTGGTTAACAGGGAGACACAGAGCTACTGAGCATTTCTTCAAAAAGAGTCCTCAGTGTCTCTGCGCCTCCCTGTGAATAAGCTCTAGTTCGGCGTCTTCTTCACGTACTTGTTCAGCCAGTTCAGCGTCTCGGCCACCACGTGCAGATTCGACTCGCGCGCCGAGTAGCCGTGAGACTCGTAGGGCAGCGTGACGTACCGCGCGGTCGCACCATGCCCCTTGAGCGCCATGTACATCCGCTCTGACTGGATCGGGAACGTGCCGGAGTTGTTGTCCAGTTCGCCGTGGATCAGCAGCAGCGGTTCTTTGATCTTGTGTGCGTGATAAAACGGCGACATCTTCGCATACACGTCTGGCGCTTCCCAGAACGTCCGTGTCTCGTTCTGGAATCCAAACGGTGTCAGCGTGCGGTTGTAGGCGCCGCTGCGCGCCACGCCGGCGGCAAAGATGTCCGAGTGCGCCAGCAGGTTCGCCGTCATGAACGCGCCATAACTGTGACCACCAACACCGATGCGCGCGCGATCGGCGAAGCCTTCATTGACCGCGAAGTCCACGGCCGCCTGCGCGCTGGCCACGAGCTGCTCGACATATGAATCGTTGGCAGTTTCCCCGGCGCCAATGATCGGCATGGTGGCGCCGTCAAACACCGCATACCCCTGCGTCAGCAGCAGCAGATGGGATGACCCTCCGACGGTCGTGAAGCGATTGGGTGATCCCACCACCTGACTGGCGGCGGCGGCGTTGTCAAACTCCTGCGGGTATGCCCACACAAACATCGGGAGACGTTCACCTCGTTTGTAACTCGGCGGCAGATAGATCGTGCCCGACAGCGTGACGCCGTCGTTGCGCTTGTAGGTCACAAACCGCCTCTGTACATCCGACAGCTGTGGATGGGGATCCTTGAAGTTCGTGATCGCCTTGGTGGTGTGGGCCTGCAGGTCGCGCATCACGTAGTTGGCCGGAATCTGCGACGTCTGCATCGTCGTAATCATTCGCGCACCGGCGTCGTCGATCAGCGCCACGACCGACTCGTAGGCCTCCTCGGCACTGCGCCAGACGCGCTCGGTCGCGAGCGTCGTCAGATTCATCCGGTCGAGAAACGGCAGATCGCCTTTCGGAGACGCGCCAGCGCCTGTCAGATAAATCGAATCGCCGATCTGCATAATCAGGTCCGAGGCTGGACGCCGCATGGGAAAGCCGGGATCTCCGTAACGGTCCTGCTGACCTTTTTCCCAAATCTTGCGCGGCGTCGATGACCAGCCTTTGTCATACACCCAGCTGCGCGTCATGCGCGTCGCGCGATCCGATTCGGCGACGATGACGACGCCCTTCTCGGTGAAGGACGCACCACCGAAGCGCCATTCGGTCTTGACGGCTGCTGACGGCGTGCCGGTGAACGGCGCCGCGAGTGTCATGACCTGGTCGCGATGAACAACCTTGTTGCGGATGTCGCCTTTGTCGAGCGCCTCGACCCAGATGAGGGTGGCAGGTTCGAGTGGATGCCACCGCGCGCTCCGTGCACCCTGATGCACGCCATTGGCCGGGACCACGTCCCCCATCGGCACATCAGCCACCGTGCGGACGACCTTGCCCGTGCGATCCCAGACTTCCACGTCACGCGGAAAACTTGAGGCTGGAAGCAGGTACGAATAGGGCCGTTTGAGGCGGTTGACGATCACGTACTCACGGTTGGTCGAGACCTGCAGTCCCTGATAGATGGCTGGACGGCCAAACGGCGTGGCCTTGCCCGACAGATCAACCCATGCGGGTTGCGACGTGAAGTAATAGTCGTAGAGTTGTTCGTCGTGCGCGCTGGTCAGCAGGTCCTGATAGGTTCGACCGGCAGCGATGGTGCCGAGGTTCTGCTGCATGTTCGGCATCGATGGCACGACCGGCGCCGCCGGCGCAGCGCCACGCCCGGCCGGGACCATGCTGCAGAGAAAGCCTGTCGAGTCGTCGAGCCAGTCGCATCCACCGCCGAGACCGTTGATGCCTCGGTCCACAACAGTTGTGACCTGCCCGGTCGCCACGTCGGCAATCAGCAACCGGATTGTGTCCGCAGCGGTATGCGTGATGGCGATGTGTTTGCCGTCCGGTGAAAAACTCGCGCCAAACGACCCCGTGGTCGGCAGCGACAGCTTCCGTTCCGCGCCTGTGGCCACGTCTTTGAGCGTCAAACCAATGGTGCCGTTGAGCACGTGAGTGCCGTTGGTCAACGGGCTGATGCGTGACCCGCCGAGCCTGAGCATTGGGGACGCCACCTCGGCCAGTGTCGGCATGCTCCGCCGATGCGTCATCAGCATCGTCTTTCGGTCAGGCGACAGCGAGACACCCGGCAACGGCTCGGCGTCCATGATGTCGACGATGACTTTGGGTGGAGTGAGATAACCGGAAGGAGTCTGTCGTTGCGCGGTGGGTACCGCGATGGCCAGACCAACGATGGCAAAAATCAGAAGTTGTTTCATGGGCGTTTCTCCGAGAGGGACGCCACAGATTCTATGCCCGTAAACGAAAAAGGTGTCGGGTGCCTTTTTAAAAGGCACCCGACACCTTTTTCTTCTCCGAGGTCATTCCTGAACCCCGAACCCTGGACCGTAGACCGTGGACCTGTCGGACCCTGGACCCTATCGCCCGCCGCCGCGTCCGGCTCCGGTGGTGGGCGATGCGCTGATTTCGACCGGCCGTCCGTCGATGAACACGTGACGCACGCGGGCGTTGGCCTCGAACATCTCGCCTTCCATCACGACGATGTTGGCGATCTTGCCTTGTTCGATGGAGCCGAGGCGGTCGGCCGCACCGGCCACACGGGCCGCATCAAGCGTCAGCGCACGAAGGGCGGTCGCAGCCGGCAGGCCGCCGTCTTTGACCGTGCGCGTCACATTGGCCAGGAACGCTGACGGGGCGAGTGCGCCGCCCCCGGTGAACGCAAACGGGATGTTGGCCTGCGCCAGCGCGTTTGCCGTCTTCGGGGCTTCCGCCAGCGCCTGCATTGCCGTCTGACCGCCGCCCCCGCCGCCACGGCCACCGCCGTCGCCCCCACCCTGGAAGTTCACGCTCAGAATCACGCGCGCCTTCGCCTTCTGCAAGTCCGCAATGCGTTTTCCGGCTTCGGATCCGCCGACGATGATCGGGTCAAGGCCGAAGTCATTGGCCATGATCAGCGCGCGATCGATTTCGCGAGCGGCGCTGGCGTCAAACGCGGTCGGCAGTTGCTTCGCGAGCGCCGGCTTGAGTGCATCGAGCGACGGCTCTACGAGCGGACGCGGACCACGGCCGCCAGTCTTTTCGTAGATCGCTGTGGCGTCGCGCTGCCACTGCGCGTCCATGAAGCCTTGGCGGGTGAACGCGATGGTGCCGAGCAGCGAGTTTGGGTAACCCGTGCCGCCGCCGCGACCACCGACGTTCACGTGCTGGGCGACCGGCGCCTTCACGACCGCGAGCCCTCGACGATAGTCCGCCACCGTACTGATCTGTGGATCGTCGGCCGGGTACGCCGTGTTCACGAGTGCGCTCTGCCCCTTGAAGATGCCCTGTGAGGGCACGGCGAGCACCGAGGTGATGCCCGCCTGCGCCATCGTGCTGAGGCTCTCGCTCGATTCAAGGAGGTGCTGTGCGGCCTGGTAGTCGGGCCGAAGGATGGCTGCACGCTTGGCGCGTTCGGCTTCTTCGCGCGTGGCAAACGTACCTTCATCGCCACCACCACCACGTCCGCCACCGCCGGCCCGTCCGCCCCCCGGTGCAGCGGGCGTCGTCGCCTCAAGCGGCGCCGAACTCGACATGTCGATGAAGCCCGGGTACACCGTCAACCCCGTGCCGTCGGTGACGATCGCGTCGGTCGGCACCGTGACCGTGGCGCCGACGGCCTGGATCACGCCATCACGGATGAGCACCGTACCGTTGGGGATTGTGTCGCCGGAGACGGTGACGATCTTCGCGCCACGAATGGCGTAGGTGAGGCTCTGTGCCGCCCCGCCGGTGAGAGTGAATGTGAGCGTCGCAGCAAGGACCGCGGCGCCCTGAATGACTACTGATTTCAGGTTGCGCATGTTCACGTCCTCCTACTGCCTGCCCATGTAACGGTTGAACAATTCCGTCTGCTTGTTCTGCAGCGGCACATCTTTTCCGGCGATGACCACATGCAATACACGCGACCGGATTTCCATCGCATCACCGTTGGTGACGACCAGGTTGGCGACTTTGCCCACGTCGATGCTGCCAACGAGTTTGTCGGCGCCGAAGATCTTCGCGGCGTCGAGTGTCATCGCCTGCAACGCGCGCTCCTTGCTGAGGCCCCATGCCACCGACATGGCCGCCTGAAACGGAACCAGTCGCACCGTCTCAAAGCCGCCACTTGAAAACGCGAATGTCACACCCGCCTTCTCCAGTTCACCAGCCGCCTGATAGGTCGCCGCATGGAACGTCTCGTCGCCACCGGCCGGCAGCGCCAGAATCGTGCTGATGATCACGGGCACATTCGCCGCCTTCAGCGTGGCCGCGCTCGACACGGCCGTTGCCGGGCTCGTGCGAATGACGATGTTGACGTTCTGTCGCTGGGCCCAGGCGATTGCCTGGGTGATGGCCGCATCGCTGCCGGCGCTCACGTAAAAGGCCTGTTGGTTGTTGAGGATGGGCAGGAACGGCTCGAGGTTCCAGTTCATGTCCCGCGTTGGATTAGACCCGTAGACCTTGGCCTGTGCCAGCAACGTCTCCAGTTCACGCAGACCCGAGTTGTTTGCGCCACCGGCGCGACCACCCGCCGGGAACCCGCCGCCGCGTCCGCCACCTCCACCGCCGGGGAAGGTGAACGCCAGGCCCGCGGCCGGGCGCACGACGTTCTCCTCCCAGGTCCAGCCGTCGAGGTTCATGAGCGGCACCTCGCCGCCGATGATGCCGCCACCGGGGAAGATACCGGCCGACGTGATGCCTTCCGTGCGCGCGATCGCAATGGCGTCGCTGTCGGACTGAAACGCGACCTTGGTGCGGAGCATCTGGTTGAACGTCAGGATCTCGTTCACGTCATCAAAACTGCGCACGCCCGGCTCGTTCAGGCCGAGCTCGGTCTGTGCATCGATAAAGCCGGGATACACGTTGCCACCACGAGCGTCAACGACCCGCGCGCCTGAGGGGATGGAGACGTTGGCCCCCACTGCCTGAATGACGTTGCCTTTGATGACCACCGTGCCGCGCGCAATCACCGGACCAGAGACCGTGTGGATGCGCGCATTCGTGATCGCCCAGGTCGCGCCGTTTTCGTTGTAGATCACCTTGCCGGCTTCCGGCGTGACGTTGAAGAGGTTGCCTGTCACGGCCGGTGTACCCGGTGCGGGCCGGTTGGCGCTAGCTGCCGCGATCCGCGCGAGGTCCGCCACGCGGTCGTAATAGAGCTTGCCGTCGATGTAGGTGTGTTCGACGATGGCGTAGGTGCTGAGCGGGTGGTTGTTCCAGAGCACCACATCGGCATCCTTGCCGACCTCGAGCGAGCCCACGCGGTTCTCAATGCGGAGCTGACGAGCCGGATTCATCGTGATCATCGCGATGGCCTGTTCGTCGGAGATGTCACCCCAGCGCACGGACTTGGCGGCTTCGGTGTTCATGCGACGTGCGTGTTCCGCGCTGTCCGAGTTGATCGAGACGTTCACGCCCTTGTGCGTCATCAGACCCGCGTTGCCGGGGATGGCGTCTTCGGCTTCAATCTTGTAGCCCCACCAGTCGGAGAACGTCGAGGCGCCGGCGCCGTGCGCGGCAATTTCCTTGGCGACCTTGTACCCCTCAAGCACGTGCTGGAAGGTCGTGACCTTGAAACCCATTTCGTCGGCGAGGCGGATCATCATCAGGATTTCGTCGGCGCGGTACGAGTGCGCGTGCACGAGACGTTTGCCCTCGAGCACTTCCACGAGCGCGTCCATCTGGAGGTCGCGGCGCGGTGGCACGGTGTTGGCCTTGTTGCTGGACGCGTTGTACGTCGCCCAATCCTTCTGGTATCGCTTGGCGCGCGTGAAGGCATCCCGAATGACGAACTCAACGCCCTGGCGTGTGCCGGGGTAGCGGGGGAGTGCTGCGCCCTGCAGGCCGCCAGCGCCGCCGCCCGATCGTTTGGGGTTTTCGCCCAGCGCGAACTTGATCCCCGGCATCGAGCCTTCAAAAATCAGGTCGTCACCTTTTTCCACGCCCCAGCGAAGTTTGATCGTCACCGCACCGCCACCGATGGGATTGGCCGAGCCGTGCAGGATGTTCGCCGTGGTGAGCCCGCCGGCCAGGTCGCGTTGAATCGCGATGGCCGTGGGGTTGAGGACCTGTCCCATATCGGTCATCGAGCTGACCGCCGTCGCACCCTCGTTGATGGCGTCGTTGCCGATGTGCGAGTGCGCATCGATCAGGCCGGGCGTGACGAACTTGCCGGTGCCGTCGACGATGGTTGCGCCGCTGGGAATCTGCACGTTCGTGCCTATCGCGGCAATCTTGCCGTCGCGCAACACGATCGTGCCGTTGGTGATGGTGCCCTTCGACACGGTCACGAGCGTCGCGTTGCGGATCGCCACCACCGACGGTTGGGCCGCTGCCTGGGCAGGCGCGGGCGGTTCACCGGCAACGAGGACGCCGGATACAGGAATCAGGATGGCGACAGCTGCCGCCAACCCGAGAAAAAGAGTGTGAATGCCTCGACGTGCCAATGGAGCCTCCAGCTGGGAGAAAGAACCCGGGGCACTGTAGCGTACGGATACGCCCCCCGACCATCGCTCGTTGACGCGCCTTACCCCTTGCGCCCGAGCTCGCCCCGGCGGAGACGCCGGTAGAGCTCCAGCGCCGCCCGGATGATCTGGATGGCCTCCTGCGGTCCGAGCATGTCCTCAACGATGACTTCCTTGTGTTCGAGGGACTTGTACTCTTCGAAGAACTGCCGGACCTGTCGCAGGATGTGCTGCGGCAGCTGGCTCTTGTCGGTGTAGTCGGCAAACGCCGGGTCCTTCACCGAGACGGCCACAATCTTGTCGTCGATGCCCTTTTCGTCGCGCATCCGCATCACGCCGATGGCGCGCGCTTCCACGATCGTCAGGGGATGCACAGGGTCCTGACCCAGGACCAGTGCGTCCAAGGGATCTCCATCGTCGCAAAACGTGCGCGGGATGAAGCCGTAGTCGGCCGGGTAGTGGACGGCGCTGTAGAGCACGCGGTCCAGGCGGAGCAGGCCAGTCTCCTTGTCGAGTTCGTACTTGTTGGAGCTGCCTTTGGGGATTTCAATAATGACGGGAAACGCGGTATCAAGCTGCGCGTCGTCGATATAACTGTCGTGCCACGGATGCATGAATCAAAGCCTCTGCCATCCATTGTGACATTGAGTCAGAGCGTTTCACCATGAGGTTCCATGAGGATTCATGAAGAAGGGAGTCACCATCAGACAGCGGGTTGGCCGGCCCGGCTCCGCCGGGCCCTCCGCGAAGCCGCCGAAGGCGGCTGGCAAACCCTCACCGTCATGTCCCTCATGACCTTTATGGTGAATGCCTTTTGTCGGCGTCAATACCGGAGAATCCTCAGCCCGGGCACTCGCGAGAAGTCCTTGACGTTGCGAGTCACCAGCGGCGCGTCGTCGAGGGTAGCCGCCGTCGCAATGAGCAGGTCCATCGTCGCGACATCTCGTTTTGACCGGTGAATGGCTGCCAGCAGCCGGGCGTATGCGGGCGCAAAACGATCGTCCGGATAGACCACCAAGAGGCCGGACACGAGCCGGTCCAGGGCTTCGTGTGTTTCGAGCGCCTTGCGGGTGAGTTCGGCACCTGTGCGAAGTTCGCAGAGCGCGTGCACGGATACGGCCAGGACCTCCGAGGGGTCGAGCGCCTCCAGAAAATCGAAGGCTGGCCCGGGAGTGTCGCGGCTGGTCTCGCGTTCGAGATCGATCAGGAAGCTGGAATCCAGGTGCAGCATTTAGCTCAGCATCAGCGCCCGCGCCCGGCGACCCCATCAGCCCGATCAAGACGAACGGCCCTGGCGGGATGACGCTTGCGG